>NZ_DVEA01000330.1:0-11462 GCF_015295965.1 Thermoleptolyngbya sp. M55_K2018_002 | reverse complement strand
CACCCCCGCCACGGGCGCTCGTCCGACCCCGACACCTCCCGCCGCCAAAGCGCCGCCCAGTCGGGAATCGGTCTTGGCCTCCTATTTGCGACGGGCGGAAGAGTTTGAAACCAAGCAAGATTATCCCAGCGCGGTCAAAGAGTTGCGGGATGCGCTCCAGATTGCCCCAAAGAACGGCAGCATTCACAGCCGACTGGGGGCAGTGTATCTGCGGGCAAACCAGCCCACGATGGCCAAGATTCATTTTCGCAAGGCGCTGGAGCTAAATCCAAAAGATGCCGCAGCGGAGGAGGGGTTGCGCCGAGTTGACCCTGCGTTTGCCGCTGCGAATGCCCAAGCTGCAAAAGCCGATGCCAAAACCGCCAAGCCCACGCCGGGCAAGCCTGCGCCCAAGGGCAAGCCTGCGCCCAAGGGCAAGCCTGAGTCGGGCGGCGGGTTGTTTGGTCTGTTTGGTGGTAAGAAGAAATAGGCGGCAACCGGGATCTAACCCAGATGTCCCGCCGATCACCCACTCATTACAAATTCATCAATGGTGTACCAACCCCCCACAGGAGCCAGGGATCTGTTTCCGCTGGACGTGGCTCAGAAGCGCTGGATTGAGGATCGGGTGCAGCAGGTGTTTCACCGCTGGGGCTATCATCGCATCATTACCTCGACCCTGGAACGAATCGACACGCTGATGGCAGGCGGCGCGGTGCAGCGTTCGACTGTGATTTTGGTGCAGGATCGCGACGAGGAAGAACTGGGACTGCGCCCAGAGTTGACGGCCTCCATTGCCCGTGCAGCGGCCACGCGCCTAGCCGGAATGACCTATCCGCAGCGGCTCTACTACAATGCCAATGTCTTTCGGCGATCGCCCCGCAGCGGCATGGGCAGCCAGCACGAGTTCTATCAGGCGGGGGTAGAGTTGCTGGGGGCAGACGGAAGCGCAGCGGATGCCGAAGTGCTGCTGCTGCTGACCGACTGCATTGCCAACTTGGGCTTGACGGATTGGCATTTAATCCTGGGTGAGGCGGGGCTGACGCGATCGCTCCTTTCGGTGTTTCCAGACTCCGTGCGAGAATCGGTGCGACGGGCGATCGCCTATCTCGACCGACTCCAACTGGAGTCTCTACCCCTCAGCCCAGACCTGCGGGAGCGGGCGCTGCTGCTGCTAGATCTGCGGGGCCGGCCTGCGGACGTGATTCAGCGGGTGTCTGCGCTGGATCTAGACAACCAGCAGCGCGATACCGTGAACGCGCTCAAGTCCTTGCTGGAACTGCTGCACGACAGCTTTAGCCGCGAACACCGCTCACCCCCCAATCTGGTGCTAGACCTCAGCCTAGTGCAGACCTTTGACTATTACACGGGCATCGTGTTTGAAGTCGTCAGCAGCGGCGACAGCGGCCAGCGGGTGCTGGGGCAGGGCGGCCGCTATGACCAACTGTTGTCGCTTTATCATCCCCAGCAGCAGACCTGTCCGGGTATTGGCTTCACCTTCAACATCGAAGACCTGCATCAAGTCCTGCTGCCCACTGGGCAACTGCCCGCCCAAACGCCGCCCAGCGATTGGCTCGTTGTGCCCAAAACCCCAGAGGCGATCGCCGCTGCCTTTGCCTATGCCCAGACGATCCGCGACTCGGCCCATCTGGTGCGGGTGGAGGTAGACCTGATGCCCCGCGACAGCCTGGAGGCAACCCGTCACTATGCCCGCGATCGCCGCATTGGGCAAATCGCCTGGATCGCCGCCGACGGCACGCCAGAGGTTGAGCCGCTGTTGGGGCGATCGCCCTAAAAACGACCGGATAGGCCTTACGCAGTTGGACACTTTCTCGCAGGCGCAACCCGTGAGAAAGTGTCAAAATCCCGAAAGCTGAGCGCAAGTGCGTAAGTCCTGCCTGAGAAATAACCTGTACAATGGTGCTGTAAAGCCTTGCCAGATCTGGCTTTCATGACCTGGGATGGATTCCCTGAATCAGCCAAAGCAAGATCATAAAGGCGAGATTGTAATTCTATTGGGCCGCTCAGTTAGACCTAAACGCTAACCTCGAGCCCACCGGACTGCCACCTGCCTGCGATCTGTCTGAGAGGAGAACACTGTGCCGCATACGATTGTGACCCACGTCTGCGAAGGCGTTGCCGACTGTGTAGATGCCTGCCCTGTTGCCTGCATCAACCCTGGCCCCGGCAAAAACAACAAGGGAACTGAATGGTACTGGATTGACTTTAGTACCTGCATCGACTGCGGCATTTGTCTGCAAGTGTGCCCCGTGGAAGGGGCAATCGTGCCTGAAGAAAGGCCCGATCTCCAGGAAACCCCTTGATTCTCCCCTGGTTCCCTTGATGTTTGCGTTGCAGCGTCCTAAACGCTAGCCCCCAAGAAAACAAAAAAACAAGCCCCATGCCCACGGCTCCCTTGCTCACCGTCGAATCGGTCTATGCAGGCTACATCCAGGATCTCGATATTCTCCAGGGCGTAAATTTTCGTGTATACCCTGGCGAAATCGTGGTGGTCGTGGGCCCTAACGGCGCAGGCAAATCGACCCTGGCAAAGACCATCTTTGGGCTGCTAACGCCCCATAGCGGTCGGATTCACTTTCGCAACGAAGACATCACTGGGCTGAAATCGGATCAGATTGTGCAACGTGGCATGTGCTACGTGCCGCAAATCGCCAACGTGTTTCCGTCGCTGACAATTGAGGAAAACCTGGAGATGGGCGCGTTCACGCGCTCTGGCTCGGTGCAAAGCCTGAAGCAGAAAATTTTTGACGCATTCCCCAGGCTGGCTGAGCGGCGGCGACAGCGGGCAGGAACGCTATCGGGTGGAGAACGGCAAATGCTGGCGATGGGGCGGGCGCTGATGCTTGATCCGGAGTTGCTGATCTTGGATGAGCCGTCGGCGGCGCTCTCGCCTATTCTGGTGAATGACGTGTTTGAGCGCATTCGGCAGATTAACCAAATGGGCATGGCGATTATGCTGGTGGAGCAAAATGCCCGAAAAGCCCTGGCAATGGCGCATCGGGGTTACGTGCTGGATACTGGGCGCGATCGCATCGAAGGGCCGGGTTCCGAACTGCTCAATGATCCCCGTGTCAGCGAACTCTATCTCGGCGTGCGCCCCGCGTCCTGAACCGATTTGCAACCGTCATCTGTCTGAAAACTTCTCGCAGAGGAAATCTCATGGCCCCGAAACCCGGCATCCTGCTCACCACGGCCAGCCAAATCGGTGACCTCCAGATTGTCGATCATCTCGGCATTGTTAGCGGGGAGGCCATTTTGGGCGCGAATATCTTCAAGGACTTCTTTGCGGGCATCCGCGACATTGTGGGTGGGCGATCGGCCGCCTACGAGCGATCGCTCCGCGAAGCCAAAGACACTGCCATGCGCGAAATGGTGGAACAGGCCGAGCGCTTGGGTGCAAACGCCGTGATCGCCATTGATATCGACTACGAAACCATCGGCATCAGCAACGGTGGCAGTATGCTGATGGTCGCCGTCAGCGGCACAGCCGTCCGCTACGTCTAGTTAACGCCCAGCAGCCTGCGGCTTCAATCAATTCGGCAACGCGCCCCCCATGATGAAACGTCGCGTTGTCAAGGACGACCCACTGCCCAGAGCGCAGTTGGGGAATCTAGCAGGTTTCGAGCCAAGCTGCAAACACGGTTCGATTGCATACCCCTTCAATCGTGTTCTTGAGTCCATCCAGGTCGATCGGCTGCATCACTTTTTACCGAAAGTCATTGCTGCAAGGTTTAGCCATTGTATTGTCGGGGGAAGACGCATCAGCATTTCTCTAGGCTATGTCTTAACCTGCCCGAATGCAGCTATGACACCAGCGCAATCTGCTGCTATTCTCGCAAACCTAGGACTTACGCAGTTGGACGATTTCTCGCGGGCTGCGCTCGCGAGAAATCATCCAAAACCCAGAAAACTGATCGCAAGCGCGTAAGTCCTGAAACCATTCAAGATTGCTATTGAAAGAGAAATAAAGAGAACTTAAAGAAATATCAGTTGTATTTAAAGGAATTGAGTTTAAAGAGATCGAATCTAGGCAGGTTCAACGGTTGGCTGACCCTGTAATTTAACGTAAAGCCTAAGCTGTTTTTTCTCTGCCTTTACTAGAGCTTTATTGGAAGTTCAGAAAACTACGGAGGCACTGTTAAGGTGCCATAAAGATAGATATTTTTACTAGCGTAATTGCCACAAGCCAATGAATTATGAGGATATTCAGAGGTGGGGTGAAAGTTTCCGGACGGCTTGGATGAGGCTTGGTTAAAGTCAGTCTCCTGAGCATCTACAGGTGAGCTTTAGGCAAGCTCTAGCAGACTCGAAAGGGTGGGTGTCGCGCTTGATGTCTGGTTCCTGAGGAATAGATGCTCTCTGACAGCAGGTGACTTTGCGCTTAGCGGACATTTAGGAGTGGGACGGTTTCTAGTCAGAACTTCGGTCTTTGTAGAAGGTACTTTTTTATGTCTCTAGCTTCCCAAGACTATTACGAGGAAATAGATTTTCAGAAGTATTGGAACGTGATGAAACGGCGCTGGCTGCCAGCGACCACCGTGTTCCTGACGCTTACTGTGCTGTCTACGGCGATCGCGCTGCGTCAGAAACCTTCCTACGAGGCCGAGACCTTGCTTCAAGTCCGGTCCAGCGCCACCTCAAGGCTGACAGGCGTGGGCGAAGGGCTGGGCGAACTGGAAAGGTTGACCCTACAGAGCAACCCGGTCGATAGTCAGGCGCAAATTATCCAATCTGCTCCCATCGTTTCTGAGGTCATTCAGTCGCTTGACCTCCGCGACGAAGATGGGAACCCGATGCTGGTTAAGGACTTGGCTGGCAAATTGACTGCCCGATCAATTCCAGCGACCGATCTGTTGCGAGTCACCTATGCTTCTGACGACCCTGAAGAGGCCGCAGCCGTGATTAACCGCTTGGTCGAGGTTTATACCAAGAACAACGTTCTGGTGAACTGTGCTGAGGCAGCCGCCGCTCGAGAATTTATCGCCAAAGAGCTACCCAAAACTGAAGCCGCTGTAAGGGCTGCCGACTCTGACCTGCGTCGCTTTAAGGAAGAGAATGGGGTAGTGCTGCTGGAAAGCGAGGCGCAGGAAGCTGTCAATATCATCTCCAAGCTTGAAGATCAGGTGACCCAGGCGCGGGCTGAACTCTCTGACACTTCTGCGCGTCTTGCCCAGTTGCAGGGGCGCGTCGGCGCAGACCCCCGCCGAGCAACCGTAATTGCCGCTCTAAGCCAGTCTGCCGGTGTCCAGGAAGCACTGACTCAGTTGCAGGCGGCTCAGCAAGAATTGGCTGTTGAGCGGACTCGCTACACCGAAGACCACCCGGCGATCGCCAATCTCCAGCGCCGGGTTCAATCCCTGGAAGAGCTATTAAGGAATCGAGCCGTCAGTGTTGCTCGATCCGACTGGAACAACATCCGGAATGATCTCCAAGCTGGAGCGCTCCAGCAGGATTTGATTGGTGAACTGGTCAGACTGGAAGTGCAGCGCCAGGGCATTGTTCTTCGTCTGGAAACCCTGACGCAAGCCAGCAATGCTTATCGGCAACGAGCAGGGGCATTGCCTCGCCTAGAGCAGCAGCAGCGTGAGCTAGAGCGTCGCCTCAATGCCGCCCAAACGACCTACGAAGCCCTATTGGTCAGGCTCCAAGAAATCCAGGTTGCAGAGAACCAGAATGTCGGCAATGTACGCGTTGTGTCATCTGCTACCATACCTGACGAGCCACTTCCCTCCAAGAAGAAACTTTTCCTGATTGCCGGCGCGCTCTCAGGAATGCTCTTAGGAGTTGCGACCGCCTTCGGCATCGACCTGTTTGATCGCTCAATCAAGACCGTGAAGGAGGCCAGAGAAGCCCTTGGCTATACCCTCCTGGGCGTGATTCCGGTCTTTACCCGAGCTGGCAAGTCCAGTTCAGCCCTGGGCGCTCTGGATCACCCTGCACCCCGCGTTGTGGTTCAGGACATGCCGCAGTCTCCAATTGCTGCGTCCTACCAAATGCTGCAAGCCAATCTCAAATTCCTGAGTTCTGACAAAGCAGTGCGATCGTTTGTGATTACTAGCTCAGTCGCTCAGGAAGGCAAGTCCGAAATTGCAGCCAATCTCGCTGCAACCCTGGCTCAGCTAGGTCGCAAGGTACTTTTGGTCGATGCTGACCTGCGCCGACCTGCACAGCACCATACCTGGAACCTAGTCAATGCTGCGGGCTTGAGTAATCTCCTGGTTGATCAGGTTTCCAGCGATTCGGTAATTCAGGAGGTCATGCCGAATCTATATGTCCTGCCCAGTGGTGTTGTGCCTCCGAACCCGGTTGCGCTATTAGACTCCAAGCGTATGGCCGCCCTGGTTGACGACTTCCTCAAAGAGTATGACTTCGTTCTCTTTGACACGCCTCCCCTGGCAGGCATCGCCGATGCAGCAGTCCTCGGAAAGATGACTGACGGCATGGTTTTAGTCGTTCGCCCGGGAGTCGTCGATTCGTCGCGTGCCCTTGCAGCCAGGGAATTTCTGAAGCAGTCTGGTCAGCAAGTTTTGGGCATGGTACTCAACTGCGTTGATGTTCGCAATGAGCCTGATAGCTACTTCTACTATGCAGGCAGCCAGTACCACTTCAGCAGTTCTTCTACCGCTCTATCTGGAGCTACCCAGATCGGTGCTGGAGTTGGATCTTCCTCTAAAGAGTCTCGGTAAAGCTAAAAGTCTCAGTAAAGCTAAATGAGCATCTATCTTACTTAATTCCACTGAGATGGATGCTCTTTTAGAGTCCGTCAGCCAGTTGTCTGGTTGCGTGTACTTATAGAATTCACATCAGGAGTGACTGGAGCGATGCAGTACCATATTGTACTTAGCGGGACTCGCTGGGCAAAAACCAACGAAGAGATAAAGCTTGGCAAGCGTCCACGAAACTACATTACACTGCTTCAGGAAAACCTGAATGCTCGCATACACCTGCCGAATGCAGGAGCAACCAGTGCAGACAAAGTGCGATCAAAACTGTTCACGGGGCAACCAGAAAATTGGGCTTTAGCTAGGCATCTTGTTAACCAACTTACCTCTGATGATGTTGTTTTTTGCAATGCAGAAAACTCATCAATCCCCTTCTCTGCTTACTGTGTTAGCAAGAAGGATCGTCCTAAGGTCGTTTCGTTGTTTCAGAACTTCGATCGCCCAAGAAATCGTTTCACTGCCAAGTGTCTGAGAATTGCTCAGTCTACGGATGTTTTTGTGGTGGGTTCCAAATTCCAGCAAGATTTGGTTTTCAGAGACCTTAATCTTCCGAAATCTAGAGTTCTGCACTTGCCGCAGTTTGTTGATACGAATTTTTTTACGCCAGGACTTCCTTCTCCAGATAAAAAGCGGCCCATCATTGCCAGCGCAGGTCTAGAGAATCGAGATTATCGCCTGGTTGCTGCCGCAACTCAGGATATGGATTTAGATGTCAAGGTGTGTGATGCGTCTCGGTTTGCAAAGCGCTTGAAGAAGTCTTTCCCAGATGTGGTTCCTGCTAACATGGAATTTCGCTATTACGAGATGGGAGAGTTGGTTCAGCTTTATCGAGATGCAGATATTTTTGTAATGAGCGTGTTTGAGAGCGATTATCATGCTGGCTCTACCTCATTGGTTGAGGCAATGGCCTGCAAGCGCCCCATCATTGCAACTGCCACAAAAGGACTGTCTTCTTATCTCGATCCAGATGCAATCCTCACAGTTCATCCGGGCGACGTTGAAGGCTTGCGGAACGCAATATCCTATTTGCTCAACAACCCCGACGAGGCGAAGAAACGAGCGGAGCGAGCCTATCAGATTGTGATGGAGCGCCATTCTTTGGAAGTCTATGCAAACACAATTGCTGCCCGCATGAGGGAACTTGGAGGGGGCGATCGCCCTAATGGAAGTATCATCATTGAGCCTGCAAAGCAGCCTGCAAACTTGGTGTAGACAGTATTGTTCGCCTAAAGAACTCTCAACGCAGAATCAGGCTCAAGGTGTCTACTGGATGTAAGCGGCATAGACATGAAACATCGACGTAAGCTACTCAGCAACTCAGCCTCAATGCTCGTTAATCGAGTTGTGCAAAGTGTTGCGACTTTTGTGCTATCTGCATCCATTTCGCGATTTCTGGGTGCTGATGAACTAGGAAGATATCTGCTTGCCTTCAGCTTTTACTACATTTTTGTCGGGATTGCATCTCACGGACTAAAAAATCTGATGATCCGGATGATTGCTCAAGGAGCAGAATCCACCAGAAATGAGTCATTTTATTTGCTGAACTGCACGATTCTTCAGCTAATCATTAGCATCTTGGGCTATATTTGCCTGCTTGCAATTGTCACCATCCTTCCATACGAGCCTGGAACGAAACTGACCTGTTACATCATTGGTGCCGCTGTTATCCCCTTCTCTCTTTCCAACATGACTGAGGCCTTCTTTCAGTCACAAGAAAGAATGCATCTAATTGCTACTGCAAACGTACCTGTTTACGTTTCTCGCATCTTGGCAATGATTGCGGCAATGCAGCAGGGCTATGGAGTGAACACGATTGCTTTGCTGTTTGTGATTTCAGAAACGCTGATTTTTCTGATTCAGTGGGTTCTGTTGACACGAGAGATGCAGATGGACTGGAGGCTTGACCCAAGTTTCATGGTTGCAAAATTCAAGTCTGCTGCTAGCTTCTTCGCAATTGATAGCCTGGGAATTGTTAATGCTAAACTCGAATTCTTGATTCTATCTGTGGCAGGAAGTGAGCTTCTCGTCGGGCTGTATGGCGGTATTATCCAGCTCATGCAGCCTTTTGTAATTATGACAGATAGCCTGATGCAGGCAGTCTATCCAGGCATGGTCAAGTCTGTTCAGGAGGGGACAGATAAGCAGCGCAAGATTGCTCAGAGTATGATTGGAATTCTCCTGTCGATTGCGCTGCCAACCTGTGTCGGCTTCTTCTTCTTTGGGGCAGACTTACTACAGTTTGTTTACGGCGACGAGCGATTTCGGGATGCAGCTAATATTCTAACTGCTTACTCCCTTTCAAGAGTCTTGGCATCATTTAGCCGACCCTTTGGATTTGTCTTGATGGCAAATGGGCTAGAGAAAATTAATGTGCGTGAAGGCTCTGTGACAATGGTCGTAAAGGCTTTATTTGGATTTTTCTTGGTGCCAAGATACCAGCTTGCTGGCGCAGTTTCGGTTGCGCTATTGGTCAGTGTTTCGACATTCTTACAATTTTTGTTTGCCCTTCGTCGTTTATTCTCAATCAACTTCCTGGAAGTGTTCTATTATCCAGGCTTGATTTGTGCCCTAATGCTTCCTATTTTTGTAGGTCTTCAAAGGCTCGATCCAGGCTTCATGATTGTGCTAATCACCTCTACACTGGTCTATTTCATGATTTTGGGACTGCTTGGTGTCTACGCACTGGGGGGACCAAGGTACGTTTGGTCTAAAGTTGTCAACCGCAGTTCTGGCTAGCTAGTTCCCCCCAGGATGTGTCTATAGACTGATTGTTCTACATTCTGACTCGAATCTTGACGAAGGAGTAAGTGCTGTGAAGAAGCTGTGGCGATTCCTTGAGCTTGCATTTGTTATAGCTTATCTAATTCTTTACGCTGGCGGTATTCTCACACTTTTTCTGTCGGGAGGATTTAGCGAAGGAAACGCGGGTTCTCTGAGGGATGTCGATTTTGCCTTGATTCGACAATTGCTTCTTGTAAACTATGGCATTTCCTTCCTGCTTTTACTATGGCGATGGAAATATGTTGTTCAGCGGCTATTTAGGAGTCCGTTCCTCCTGATTCTCCTGGGGCTTGTGGTGTGTTCAGTTCTCTGGTCTGCTCAGCCAAGTCTTACGCAGACAAGGGCGATCGCGCTTCTTGGCACCACGCTATTTGGAATTTATTTTGGAACTCGATTCAGCCCGAAAGAGCAACTTAATATCTTGGCTATTACATTCAGCATCATTCTGCTTCTAAGCCTCGTTTTTGTAATTGCTCTTCCTCAATATGGCAAAATGAGTGGCATTCATGCTGGTGCATGGCGCGGCATCTTTATTCATAAAAATCCATTTGGGCAACTGATGGTGTTAAGCTCTCTCATTTTTCTCTCTCTTTCTTTGAGAGGAGGGCAAAGTTCCTGGAAGGCGATGTTAGGACTTACAATATCCGTATTTATGATTGTGATGTCAGCATCTAGTTCATCACTGATTAACTTTGTCACTTTATTCTTAGTTTTTACAGTTCTAAAAGTTACGCTTTGGCCAGATCGAGTCATGATTCCAGTAATCTCTGCACTTGCCGCTTTTGGCTGTTTTGCCTCAATTTTTCTAGTGGAGATGCTGGAGTTAGTGGTTGGCTCAGTAGGTAAGGACTTAACGCTGACAGGGCGCACAGATATTTGGCCAATTGTGATCCGTCAAGGCTTACAAAGGCCCATTTTAGGCTATGGGTACAGTGGATTTTGGGGAGATTGGAACAGCCCCGGTGCAGCAGTTTGGAAAGACTATGGTTGGCTTGCGCCGAATGCTCACAATGGGTTTATCGATCTCTGGATTCAGCTTGGATTTGTCGGTGCTGCTGTTTTTATCCTTGGATTTTTGCAGATGTTTATACGCAGCCTTCAACTGTCTAAGCAGTCAGATCCGTCTTTGTATTCGTGGTCGGTAATTTATTTGATTTTTACCTGCCTGATTAACTCCACAGAGTCATCTCTGATGGTTAATAACAGCCTAAACTGGGTTCTCTTTGTTTCTCTGGGTATTTCCTTACAGCTACAAAAATCGCGCTTGCGACAACCTAAGGACTCCATAAAGATTTCTGCCGATAATCTAGTGCATTCTGTCGAGTGATGAGATATCTAGTAGATTTTGTTTGGAGAATCTTGGCATGAAAGTTTTAATGTTGGGTGAAGGACTTGCTAGGAGAGGCGGCATTGTTTCGGTTCAACAGTTGATCCTAGAACAGACCGACCCGTCGGTAGAAATTGAACACATTGCAACTTTGGTTGACGGCTCTCCGTTAGATAAAATTCGAGCATTTCTTAAAGCACTGTTGAACTTGTCGAGGGAGTTGCTTTTTGGAAGTGTTGACTTAGTTCATATCCATGTTTCCGAAAGAGGCAGTGCATTTCGGCAAGCCATTACTACATTGATTTCTAAGTTGTTTGGCAAGCCTGTCGTAATGCATACTCATGGCTCAGAATTTCATGAATTTTATAGCCATTTACCTGCTTTTGTGAAAGCTGCTCTGAGTTGGGTCTATCGGAAATGCGATCGCTTCATTGTCCTTTCTGAAAGCTGGAAGGAATTTTATATAGATGCACTAGAGCTGAGGCAAGAGCGGGTGACTGTGCTGCCCAACGCAGTCAAAATTCCAGATCAGATTCCTCAAAGAGAACCGACAGAAAGTAGTCAGATTCTCTTCGTGTTTTTTGGACGAATTGGCCATCGAAAGGGAGCGTTTGATCTGGTTAAAGCACTAT
>NZ_DVEA01000385.1:0-11466 GCF_015295965.1 Thermoleptolyngbya sp. M55_K2018_002 | reverse complement strand
GAGCTGCGCCTGTACTACCGCAAGCTGCACCCGTGGGTCGCGCCGCCGCACATACAGCGCCCCGATGCCCTTTGGCCCGTAGACCTTGTGGGCCGTCAGGGACATCAGATCAATCTGCATCGCCTGCACGTCTAGCGGAATTTTGGCGATCGCCTGCGCGGCATCCGTGTGGAACAGCACATTGTGTTGATGACAAATCGCGCCAATCTCTGCCAGCGGTTGCAACACGCCAATTTCGTTATTTGCCGCCATCACCGACACCAGGATCGTATCGGGCCGGATTGCCTTTTCTAGGGCGGCTAAATCTACCAAGCCGTCGGGCTGCACGCCCAGCCGCGTAATTTCAAAGCCCAGGGATTCCAGATACGTACAGGGATCGAGGACGGCGCTGTGTTCCGTTGTCAGGGTGATGATATGTCGCCCCTGAGAAACATAGGCTTCCGCCACGCCCTTGATTGCCAGGTTGTTGGCTTCCGTTGCGCCGCTGGTGAAGATCAGTTCTTCAGGGGTCGCGTTGATCGCGGCGGAAAGGATGGAGCGCGATCGCCCCACCGCCGCCTCTGCCGCCCAGCCGTAGGAATGCGTCGTGCTAGAGGGGTTGCCAAAATGCTGCGTGAAATAGGGCAGCATTACCTCTACCACTCGCGGATCGACGGGCGTAGTCGCGTGATTGTCGAGATAAATCGGCTGATGAGGCATTTCGTCTAAGAGGGCTAAACAGCAGGGCAGGCAGCGCCCACCCTGTGCCTAAGGCCTCTCTTAGCAAAAATTAGCAAAGAGGCATCGGGAGGATCGCTCCTGCCCAGTTCTACACCAGCTTTTTCACTTTGTCGATGATGCCCACTGGGTCGATGCCCTGGTGGGGGAATTGTTCCCATAGCCCGCCGCAGCCCTCTTCGTGCGTGCCGTAGTAGGCAAACTTCGGCGTGTAGCCCCGCTCCAGCAGCCAGGACCCAAAGCGGCTGCCCAGCCCTGTCCGGCGGTTAAACGCCTCCACCACCACCACAAACGGCGACTTGCCGATCTTCGCCATTGCGTCTTCGTCCACCACGTTCAGCGTGGACTTATTGATCAGCCCCACGTTCAGCCCTTCTTGCTTCAGTCGCTCCACCGCATCCAGGGCGCGATAGACCGCATCGCCCACCGCGACGATATAGCCCGCCGTGCCCTCGCGCACCACCTCATCTTTGCCAGGGACAAACGTGTAGTCGCCGCCGTAAAGCTCATTGCCGCTGCTGTCTAGCAAGATTGGCGTTTTGGAGCGGGTCGAGAAGATGAACCGCAGCCCCGGATCGAAGAAGATCGCCTCGACGCAGGCCTTCATCTGGTTGGCATCGGCAGGGAAATAGAGCTTGGTATCATAGCCGTCGTCTAGCCCATTGTCGGCAAAGAAGTTGTTGATACCAAAGTGGCAGGTGTTGTCTGCCATGTCGTCGATGCCGGAGTGCGAGAAGTGGCACAGCAGGTTGGAATAGTTCAGCCGCGCCATCGTGATTTCGGAAATGATCATCTCCAGGAAAGCGGCAAAGGTGGCGAAGATGCCCTGCTTGCCCTGTTCCATGCCAAAGCCCGCCGCCGCCGACAGGTTGCCCCGCTCCATGATGCCGGAGGGAATGAACACTTCTGGGTAGGCATCGTGGATTTTCTTCAGCCCACAGGAGCCTTCCAGATCGCTATCGACGACCAGCACCTTTTCTTTGCGCTCGGTTTCGCTCATTTTGGCCAGCATTCCATTCACCGCGTCGCCAAACACGTTGCGGTTGGAATCCCATTTGTCGCTGATGCCCAGGAAGGTGTAGTCCTGCTTGGGCTTTTGGATGCCGTTGAGGTGGGCGACGGCGGCGCTGTGGCCGCGGCTTTCCAGATATTGCAGCGCCAGCTTCACAGAGATCACGTCGTGTCCGTGGTTCGAGCCTTCTAGCCCCTCGATGCCGGGGCACATGGGGCGCTTGCAGATGACGGCGATCGGGCCGGGGGTGTTCACCGCTTCGCAGATGGCGGCGTAGAGCGCGTCGATGTCTTCGCCGTTGACCTCCAGCACTTTGAGTCCGTGCCCTTCCAGGGTGCGCTTGACGCTGTAGCCGGGGAGATATTTGGAGGGATGGCCGGCAATGGTTACGTCATTGTCATCGATGATCAGCTTGACATTGAGGTGTTGGGCAACTGCAAGGCGGGCCGCTTCCGCATCGTTGCCTTCCTGTTGGGAGCCATCGGAGCCAAGGCAAAAGACCGTCTTGCCCGGATTGGCAAAGGCCACGCCATTCACATAGGGCCACATATGCCCCAGGCGACCGGAGCTAAACTTGACTCCAGGCGTTAGCCCCAGTTCTGGGTGGCCGGGCAGTTTGGAATGGGCCAGGCGATAGCTCATCAACTGCTCGGCGGGCAGGTCGCCATTCAGCGTTGCCATCAGGTATTGCGTGCCCACGCGATGCCCCGCTTCGTCGAAGAAAATGGGGACAAAAGACTCTGGCTTGCCGCGAAACAGCGCGTCCAAAATCATGACTTCGGGCACGGTGTCGTAGGGGCCGCCCGTGTGGCCGCCCACGCCGTGGGCCGCGCCTGTGGCCGTGAAGAAGACGATCGCATCTCGACAAAGCTGGATATTAGCCTTGAGGGCTGCCTTCTGATCCGCCGTCAGGGTAGGCACGGTGGGATCAAGCGTTAGTTTTTGATATGCGCCGAGGTCGATGGGGAAGGTTGCGCCGGTTGCAGTCATAGCGTTTGTCCATAAATTTATGTTGGGGCAGTGCGAGCGATCGCCAGCATTGGAGCGTGGATCGGCTGCTATCGATTTTCCCTGGAGACCAGGGCACTCACCTCACTAGGGTTGATCCTAGAGATAGGGCTACCAGAATGCAAGTTTAGTGGCGAACGTGCCCCTGCTGATTAACTGCTCATTAAATTGTTGGTAAATCTGTTTGTGGTTCAATCTGTCCCCTAGCACTCAAATTTTCAGACTGCTTGGACTGGTTGAGTTTTTTACAGGTTTTCTGTAGGTTTGAATCCATGCAGCCGATGAAGCTGATCACCCATGAAGCGGGTTAGTGAATGAACGGTTGAGTTGGGGATGCATATTTTGGATGGGCGATTGCCCTTCCCTTCACTCGATCAGCGATCGCCACTCGTCTGCTCTATCCTATTTCAATCCTGGAGAAGATCATGGCTTTTGAGTTTAACCAGATCGACCGGATTAAAGACTTTGATGAAGCGATCGCCGTGCTGGAGTCGGACTATGTGCCAGCGCTGGTGGAAGCGTTTGCCAACTCTCCCGAAGGACAGGCGTATCTAAAGGCTCAGCCCAAAGAGGCAGGGTATTTGGGTGGGTGGGTCGGAAGTCTGCTTTACTACGGCTATGCCTATATGGAAGTAACGCTGCCTAAAATGCGGCAGCGAGACGTAGACATCGTACTCCAGCAGCTTTTTCCTCGCAAAATTACCCTTGCGGAACCGGATCAAGCGAACTGCATTGTGCCAGAGCTAATTGCTTTTTGGAAATTTGTCCAGCGGGAATACAAACAGCGCCACAGCAGCAAAATCCTGACGTTTCTCCACGAAATCGAGCCGACTTTTGCAGCAACCATGAACGACCCGCGCAACTTTGGCATAGCCAAGTCGTTTTTCATGTCAGGGCAGGCAAGCGGGTTTGACATGACGACTCCGGAGGGACTGGCCGCCTATCAGGAGCAACATAACCAGCAGATTCGTGAGCAGTCTTTAGCAGCGATCTCACCGATGATCGTGCCAGAGGGCGTGCCGCCAGAGTTTGTGGCGCTGATGAGCCAGCAGCTTGGGCTTGGCCCAGTGCCAGGGCTAGAGCATTTGCCGACCGACCCGCAGGCGTTAATCAGCGCGATCGCCCAACACCTCATAGACACAGGCGTGGTAACTCTTGAGGAATCAGAAAGCCTCGACGCGGGCGCTGAGGATGCCGCAGACCCGCTGAATTCGCTGCTGAGTTTTGCTAACCATTTCCAGCAGGAAACGCTGAAAAATACAGTTCAGGAGCAAGGCGTAACCCTATCGGAAAAGGCGATCGCCCTCCTGCAAGACCTCCGCATCACGCCTACCACACCCGGCACCATTGTTCAGGATTTTGATCGGCTGCTGGAAAGAATCGGCGCGGACGGCATTCCAGTTAGCAGCACCCGTCAACAGCTTAGTCTCAAGATCCTCAAAGATCTGAACGCTTTGCTGAGCCAGCCGATTCAAATCGACCTCAAACGGCCGCAGCAAAAATCCTACCCCAATCTGTACGGACTCTATCTACTGCTGCGGGTGACGGGGCTAACTCAGATCTGCCAAACAGGTAAGACCCCCAAGCTGGTGATCAATCCTGACCTCTACGCGGCGTGGCAAACGCTTAACCCCACCGAGAAATATTTCACGCTGCTAGAGGCCTGGCTGATCCGGGGGAATCTGGAACTGCTGGGAGAAGACCGGAATCTGCTGAATGAAGGGAGCCGAGTTCTAAGAGCCTGGACTGATTTGTCGAAGCAGCCCAAAACCTACCGAAACTACAGCGAACAAGATCAGTTGACCTACTGGCCTGGATTTCACAATCTGACGCTGATGCAGATGTTTGGCTGGGTGGAGTTGGTCTGCCCCCGCCCTGAGGCAGGCAAGGGCTGGCGCGTTAAACGGGTGAAGCCTACGCCGATTGGAGATGCGATCGCCACTGTAGCGCTGAGCGCCTATTGCGACCAAGAATTCCAGTGGGCTTCGGAAAGCGACTTTACCCTGCCCTGGGGCGACTTTCAGCCCTATTTCCAGCCCTATTTCCCCGAATGGCGACAAAACCTGCCTGCGCCCCAGTCCCCAGCGCATCAAACCGGAACCTACATTTTCAAAGTTTCGCTCGGAAAAATCTGGCGGCGACTGTCGATTTCGAGCGAGTCTACTCTAGAGGCATTGGGTGGCTTGATTCGAGAGTCGGTGGATTTCGACTCGGATCATCTCGATCTATTTTCCTTCAAAGACGCGATGGGTCGCACGGTTGAAATTCATCATCCCTACAACGACTGGCGCGACAGCAAAGCCAGTAACGAAGTGCTGATTGGCGACCTGCCTTTACAGCCTGGTATGTCGATGACTTACCTATTCGACTTTGGCGATTGCTGGGAATTTAATGTGCAGCTTGAAGAAATTCAGCCTGGAAAACCCAAGCGGGGCAGCAACAAAATTTTGGAGCGCCACGGCAAAGCGCCGGAGCAATATCCCAACTGGGACGAAGACGAATAGATCTGGTTACAGGAGGCGATCGCCTGTCTCTGGATCAAACCCAACCAGCACCCGCTCGTCGAACCGCAGCGAGAGGCGATCGCCCACCTGCACTGCCCGCTCCGGCGCAGCCAGCAGGTTGATCGGACGCGCCACCCCCGGCAGCTTTGCCCGCACCAGCGTTTCGCGGCCCAGCGGCTCCACCAGCGTCACCTGTGCTACCAGCCTGCCATCTTCCCCATCGGGTGTAATCCCATCAGGCGCAATCCCATCGGGCGAAATTTGCAACTGCTCTGGCCGGATGCCCAGGTTGATGGACCGTCCAGGGCGAGTTGCGACGCGTTCGCGCAAGCGGTGCGGCGCACTTTCCCTACGGGAATCGCCCAGCACCGACTGCAATCCTGCGGGACAGGGCAGGACTTGTTCGCCGATGTGCAGCCTATTCTCCAGATAGACCGCGTTTAGAAGATTCATTGGCGGATTGCCCACAAACGTCGCCACCATCTGGTTCGCAGGCTGCTGGTAGATTTCCTGGGGCGGGCCGATTTGCTGAATCCGGCCCTGGTTTAGCACGACGATCTGATCCGCCAGGGTCATGGCTTCGGTCTGGTCGTGGGTGACGTAGATTGTGGTGATGCCAAGCTGCTGATGCAGTTGCTTGAGTTCGGCGCGGGTGTCGTCTCGCAGTTGGGCATCCAGGTTGCTCAGCGGCTCGTCCATCAGAAATGCCTGGGGCTTGCGGGCGATCGCCCGACCCAGCGCCACCCGCTGCTGCTGCCCGCCGGAAAGTTGGCCTGGCTTGCGATCGAGCAGGGGGGTTAATCCAAGCGACTGGGCCACCGCCTCAATGCGCGACTGAATCGTGCAGACATCCGCCCCCCGCATCCGCAGCCCAAAGGCCAGATTCTCCGCCACCGTCATGTGGGGATATAGCGCGTAGTTTTGGAACACCATCGCCACGTCGCGCTGGCGGGCAGGCACGTCATTCACGCGGCGATCGCCAATATACAGATCGCCCGACGTAGCCATCTCCAGCCCCGCAATCGTCCGCAAAATCGTCGATTTGCCGCAGCCCGACGGCCCCACCATCACCCAAAACTGCCCATCGGGGACTTCAAAGGTAATATCGGCGATCGCCGTCGTTGCATTAAAGATTCGCGTAATTTGGTTCAGCGCAATTCGAGCCACAGAGCAAAAGGAGCAGTAATTTTTCTATTCTCCATCTATCTAAAAAAGGAAAAACGAAAAACGAAAACCTGGCCTTCCCTCTTCGTTCTTCCCTCTTCGTTCTTCCCTCTTCGTTCTTCCCTCTTCCCTCTTCCCTCTTCCCGCCCGTTCGGTCAAGTTTGACAACGTTTTAGCCATTAAATGTAGCAAATCTTGCAAATCTCTTTAGACCCGACGTTCGTTTTGCCTCCGCGCTTAGAATAGGGAAATTATTCTCCACCCACCCAGGAGCAACTGTTATGACCGTGATCGCCGTTGTGGACTACGACATGGGCAACCTACACTCGGCCTGCAAAGGCCTGGCCAACGCTGGAGCCACTCCCCACGTCACCGATTCGGCCAAGGATATCGGACAGGCAGATGCCATTGTGCTGCCTGGCGTGGGCGCGTTTGACCCGGCAATTCAGCATTTGCGCGATCGCGACCTGATCTCGCCCCTCAAAGATGCGATCGCCAGCGGCAAACCCTTCCTGGGCATTTGCCTGGGGCTGCAAATCTTGCTGGACGGCAGCGAAGAAGGACGCGAATCGGGTCTGGGCATCGTTCCCGGCTGGGTGCGCCGTTTCCGCTATGAACCGGGCATCACCATTCCCCACATGGGCTGGAACCAGTTGCAGCTTCGGCAGCCCAATCTGCCCTTGTGGAACCAGCTTGCGGCTGATCCCTGGGTCTATTTTGTCCACTCCTTCTATGCCGACCCGGCGGATGCAGGGGTGATTGCGGCTACGACCACCCACGGGTCGCAAACCGTAACCGCAGCGATCGCCCGCGACAACCTGATGGCTGTCCAGTTCCACCCCGAAAAATCCTCCGATACCGGGCTAAAGCTGCTGGCCAACTTCGTCGCCTCGGTGCAGGCCAAAGAACTTGCGGGTATTCGCGGCTAGCTGCCGACCGTTGGGGCGATCGCCCTATGGTGAACCCAGACTGGACTTCGGGGGGCAACAGACCTCCTGTTTTTTGCCGACCGCTAGCCATGTCTCTCCGCATCTATGGCAACCGCCTGATTAAAACCCTCCCTGGCGGCGACACCCGCCCCACGCCCTCTCGGGTACGGCAAGCGCTGTTCAATATTTGGCAGGGGGAAATCGAGGGCTGCCGCTGGCTGGATTTGTGCAGCGGCAGTGGCTCAATGGGGGCCGAAGCGCTCTGTCGCAGCGCAGCGCTGGTCGTGGGCATCGAGCAGTCGGGGCGGGCCGCCGCCGTGGTCACAGAAAACTGGCAAACCGTCGCCAAACCAAATCAGCAGTTTCGGCTGCTGCGCGGCGATGTGCGGCAAATGCTGCCAAAACTGAGCGGGCAACGCTTCGACCGGATTTACTTTGACCCGCCCTACGCCAGTGAGTTGTATGAACCCGTGCTGGAGGCGATCGCCCGTCATCAGCTTCTAGCTCCCGATGGCGAACTGGCGGTCGAACACGGGGGCGATCGCTTTTCTGAAACGGCCCTGGCGACCCTGCTGCCCCGCATCGCGCCCCTAGTTCCCTGCCGCGAGAAGGTCTATGGCAATACGGCGCTGATGTTTTTTAGGTGGCAAGATGAGGGGCTGGCGTGAATGGGGGGGAATAGGGGTTAAGGGAGTGGAGCGAGCTAAAAAAAAGAGACCCCCGAAAGGGCCTCCATTCCGACAATTTTCCAGAAATTTCTAGAGATAATTCACAAGGTTTTTTTCAAGTGTTGCTGGGGTGCGTCTCAAATGCCCCCTGCGGAATCTCAACACGGAGAGCGGGCAGAGATCCGCCTACAGACCCAACTGGTCGCCCCGGCGATATTGCAGATAAGCCGCGACAAACAGACCAGCCAGCGTCACGGGAATCAAGCCCAACACAATTCCAGAAAGCAGCGGTTCAACCACGGTTCAATCTCCTTAACGTTAAGTCAAATTTTAGCAACGAATGGTTGAGCAGTCAGCCCTGTGGCGATTTTTTGGCACGGCTTTTAAGGTTTTTTACGTTTTCGCTCGCCCCTTCTCAGAAAAGGGCGATCGCCCTCTCATCTAATCCACTCCGCCAGGACTTGGGGTCGCAACCGTCAGACCCAGCAAAACCTTGCCATTTGCACTCCTTAAATAAATCTGTGCAGAGTTGCCGTCTCCGCTCAAGAAACTTTAAGCTAGGTTATAAATCGAAACGCTATTCACACCCCGCCTTGACCCCGAATCTCTTGAACGAGCCTATTCTAGAATCGCAAGTGACGAGTGCAGCCAGCGATGCTCCGGATCGGTCGCGGCAGGCACTGTGGTTGCTGCTGGGTTCGGCGGTCGTGATGCTGGTGGCGATCGCCGCCCTGCTGCTGCTCCGCCATCCCGATCCCTACGTGCGGAGCGTGCTGGCTCTAGAGGGCAACCCGTCCCAGGGGCAAGTTATCTTCCAGATGAACTGTGCAACCTGCCACGGATTGACGGGAGATGGCGTAGTTGGCCCCAGCCTGCATCATGTTTCTGCCCGCAAGTCTCGCATCAAGCTAATCGAGCAGGTAATCAGCGGCAAAACGCCCCCCATGCCCCAGTTTCAGCCCAACGCTCAGGAAATGGCGGATTTGCTGGAGTATCTTGAGTCTTTGTAGCGAGAGTCTGGATAGCAAGAGTCTTTGGCAGCAAGTCCTCATAGCAGCTTCTAGGCGCTGGGTGCATCTTCAAACTTATAGCCCACGCCGATTACCGTTTTCACAAAGCTCGGCGTTGCGGGATCAAACTCAATTTTTTTCCGCAAGCGGGCGATGTGCGTATCTACCACGCGCTCATCCCCAAAGAAATCGCTACCCCAGAGTTTCTCAATCAGTTGGGCCCGGTTCCACACGCGGCCGGGATAGCTCATAAAGGTGGTCAACAGGTCAAATTCCAGCGTAGTTAGGTCAAGCCGTTCGCTCTTTTGTTCTGGCCCGTCGCCGTGGCGATAGGCCGCCCGCTGGTCTACGTCTACCGTAAAATGCTGCGTGTGGTAGGTCTTGCTCTGTCCGCCCTGGCGCAGGGTGCGCCGCAGCAGCGCCCGGACGCGGGCCACCAGTTCTCGCGGACTAAACGGCTTCACCATATAGTCATCGGCTCCAGTAGACAGACCGATTACGCGATCCATCTCTTCGCCCTTTGCCGTCAGCATTAGAATGTAGGGGTCTTTGTGGCCGGGCTTTTGGCGAATGCGGGCACACACCTCCAGCCCGTCCAGTTCTGGCAGCATCAAGTCCAGAATAATCAAGTCGGGCTGGAGTTCTTGAAATACGCGAATGGCCGTCTGCCCGTCACTACAAACGCGACAAGAAAAGCCTTCTTTCTCTAGATAAAGCTGGATCAGTTGGGCAATTTCGGCTTCGTCTTCAACGATTAAAATATCCATGACCTGCGGAGGATTCGTCGCTTGCGTTTACCATTAAACCTGAGTGATGGTTATGAGAGCAGTTTGTAAGCCGCTCGCTGCATCAGTCCTGGTTAATTCCTCTGGTCAATTGCTCTGGTCAATTGATTTGGGTGAGCGTCCAGGGATATGGGACTCGATCCTAGCGTAGCGGTGTGGCAGACCGCTGATCTACGGTTCTTTTAGAGCATGATAGACGGCATGGTAACAGCTACCCCCCCTTCGGAATTGCATCGGTTGGGCTTCCAGTTGCAAACCTTGTTGCGGACGGCGCAGCCAGGATTGCCGCCAGTGCAGGTGCGGTGTGCGCTGCGGGAAAGCGTGCTGATGGTGCTGGTGCAGCAGGTTTCGCCTGACCCTGGAGCGGCTTCCGCTGTCCGTCGGTTAGAGGCTTTTGAGGCTTCAGAGATTTTCGCTTGTCTGGAAGATGAACTGCGGCGATCGCCCCCCAAAATCCCTCCGGCGAAATCTCCCTTTTCTCCCGCCCAGGTTCAGCCGCTGCCCGTGCGGGTGTATCTGCGAGCGGCTGGCCAGTCTCGCCCCTATGCTATCCATCAGTTTCGCATCGATGGATCAGCGCTTTCTGCGATCGCCCCAGAACAGACCCAGGCTGAGCAGAATGAAGTCAGCGCATTCGTCCCCACCGCAGCGCCAGAGCGGTTGCATCGTCTCCCCCAAGATGATGCAAATCTGGATCATGCAGACCTGGCTCATACAGACCTGGCTCATACAGACCCGGCGGAAACCGGGCTGCCAGATCCGGATCAAGCCCCGGCTCCAGATCCAGACGCGGCTGTTGCTGGGGGCTATTCGCTCTCTCGAATGGCGATCGCCCTGGCAGCAGGGGTTGCGGCGCTGGCCTTTGGCGGCACGTTTTATGCCCTGACCCGCCCCTGCGTGATGGGCGGCTGTGCCGAGTTGCAAACCGTGGAGCGGCTGCATCAGTCAGTGAGCCAGCAGTTGAGCCAGGGCGCGACGCTGCAAGACCTGTCCCAATCCTATACGCGGCTCACGGAGGCCAGCTATCGCCTCAGTCGGGTTCCTCGCTGGTCGCGCCACTATGCAGCGGCGAACCAGGTACAGCAGCAGACCGAATCGACGGTCGCCGCGCTGGGGCAAGTGCTGTCGGCCCAGGCGACCGCAACCGAGGCCGTCGAGATGGCCCAAAATCCTCCCCATCCGCTGGAGGTGTGGCAGCGGGCGCAGGCGCTCTGGGAAAAGGCGATCGCCCAGTTGCAGCAGGTGTCAGAATCCAGCCCGGCCTACGATCTGGCCCAGCAGAAACGGCTGGAGTATGCCGAAAATCTGGCCATGATTGAGCAGCGCATCACCCTGGAGCAAAAGGCGCAGGACTGGGTGAATCGGGCGCGGCAGGCGGTGGAATTGGCGGAAGCGCGACAGGGCGCGGCCACGTCGATGGACACTCGGCTGGAGGCCCACGGCACTTGGCGAACGGCGATCGCCCTGTTGCAGCAGGTTCCCGAAACGGCGATGGCCTACGCCGAAGCCCAGCAGTTGTTGGCGCTCTATCAGCCACGCCTGCTCGACAGCAGCGCCCGTCTCCAGCAGGAAGAGACGGCCGTGGATGCCCATCAGCGGGCGCTGCGGCTGGCAGATCTGGCGGCCCAGGCGGAGCAGCGCAGGCAGTGGTCGCAGGCGGTGCAGCACT
>NZ_DVEA01000411.1:0-11516 GCF_015295965.1 Thermoleptolyngbya sp. M55_K2018_002 | reverse complement strand
TTATGAAGCTCGTCGCCAAGCCGAGATTGCGCGAGACAATGCCAATACCTCTGGGGGGTTGTTTCTCGGCCTGATGCTGGCTGCGATCGCTGGCTTTACCACCTTATTTATCGCGCTGGCCCAGCGCAGCGATACCCAGCCCCAGATAGAACCCGCTGCTCCCCCCGAAGTGAACGTGCAGCCTCCTGAGGTGAACGTTCAACCCCCCGATGTAAACATCCAGCAGGCTCCGCCCCCGGATGTCAACGTGACGATTCCTGAAGCTGCCCCCCAAACGGCCCCTCCCCAGAGCGCTGACCCGTCTCTTGATCCGATGATGGGCGCACCCGAAAGCTCGACGGATTCGATGAACCCAGATTCGATGAACACTGATCCGATGGCGAATCCCAATGGCACGGTTCAGCCAGGACAACCGTAATCTCTGGGTCGGCATCATTCCTGCCCTTGGAATGTGTGATTCATCTTCTAATCGATTGACCATCGGCTGTGGGCGTAGCGATTACGCTCGCGGCCGATTTTAGTGCAGAGGGGAGCAAGCAAGTGCCTATTCAGGAATAACTGCCAGGAATAACTGCCAGGAATAACTGCGTGAAGGATATACCGCAAATCTCAGGGTCTGAACCCGACCGTTATTTACTGTAGATTAGTTGAGGACGGGCTATCTTAGGGCGTGTTTTGAAACCCTTTGATCCCCCCTTAGCCCCCCTTAAAAAGGGGGGAACCGAGCCGAACCACTCTGCAAGTCCCCCTTATTAAGGAGGATTTAGGGGATCGACTCAAGGTAATCAACGACCTAGAGAGTTTTAAGACACTGCCTAGCGGTTTAGTTCTCTCAACTTTTTAAACTTCAATTTCTCGACTCCAATTCTCAACTCCAAGGCTCATCTATGACCAAGATTGCGTATCTAGACTGCCCGACGGGTATTGCCGGAGATATGTGCCTAGGGGCGCTGATTCACGCAGGGTTGCCGCTGGAGTATTTGGAAACGCAGCTTCGGCGATTGGGCATTTCCCATGAATATACGCTACGAGTCGAAACCGTGCAGCGAAACGGGCAATCGGCAACAAAACTGCATGTGGATTTAAACGCCTTGCCTGATCCAGAGGCGCTGGCTCATCGAGAGCCAGGAGTTGATGTTCATTCAACCTTTCAGCGTGCCTATGCTCAACCTCACTCTAATGATTTATCTCATGATTTAACTAATCAAAGTATTAATCAAAATACGGTCGAGCCGTATTCAGGAAAGTATTCGGATTCACATTCTCATCCACATCCTCACCAGAGTCATAGTCACACGCATGAGTCTGATTTTTCCGATGATTCTGCAAGTCATTTTCATCCGCATCCACACAAGCATCCGGCTGCTTATCCCCATTCTTTAGACAATGCCACAGGTGCAATTAGTGACTCTGAGCATCCGTCTCATGATCTTGCCTCACACCATCACGCAGGCACGCGGCATCTGACAGACATCGAGCAGTTGATCTTGGCAGCAGGATTGTCGCCTCGGGCGGAAGCGTGGAGTTTGGCGGTGTTTCGGCAGTTGGCGATCGCCGAAAGCGCGGTTCACGGCATTCCCATCGAGGCGGTTCACTTCCACGAAGTCGGAGCGACAGATGCGATTGTGGATATCGTGGGAACCTGTTTGGGGTTGGACTGGCTGGGCATTGAGCAGCTTTATTGCTCGGCGATGCCAACGGGCGGGGGCACAATCTGGGCCGCCCATGGACGGCTCCCGGTTCCTTCGCCTGCGGTGCTGAAGCTGTGGGAGCTGCGGCAGGTGCCAGTGTACAGCAATGGCATTGAGCGAGAACTGGTGACCCCGACCGGGGCGGCGATCGCCACCACCTTGGCAGCCAGCTTTGGCCCACCGCCGCCGATGACGCTGACTCGCGTAGGACTGGGGGCCGGCGGGCGCGAGCTGCCGATTCCCAATATTCTGCGGCTGTGGATTGGGGAATCCTCCGAACTGGGGGCAGGTAGCTGGGCCTATCGACAGACGGCTCACACCGCTCCATCGGGGATTCCCTTACCCCAGTCTGCTAGAGCCGTAGCGTCCACTGCTGAGCCAGGAGCCAATTCCCAGGTGACGGTTCTGGAGACGCAGATTGACGATGCAAACCCGCAGGCGATCGCCTACACGCTAGAATCTCTGCTGGCAGCAGGAGCGCTGGACGTGTTTACGCAGCCTGTGACCATGAAAAAATCGCGCCTGGGCACGCTGATCACGGTGATTTGCCCAATTGACCTGGCCGAAATTTGCAAAGCCGTCCTGTTTCGCGAAACTACGACGCTGGGTATTCGTGAGTCAGTGCAGCAGCGAACTATCCTCGATCGAGAATTTCAGACGGTCGAGACGGAATTTGGAGAAGTCCCAATGAAGCTGGGGAAGCATCCCGTTAGCGGAGAACTGCTCAACGTTCAGCCGGAGTATGAAGATTGTGCCAAAATTGCCCGCGATCGCCAAGTTTCTTGGAGCGACGTGCATCGAGCCGCTCTACGCGCCTGGGAGAATCGGAACCCAAAGACCCAACTTTGGGCAGAGAGCGCCCACTAGCGTCTACTAAGAGAGGAGCGGCAAACGCCCCCGGCTCCGAACCTGCTTGCAAAGGCGAAGCTCTGTGCCGTCTGTATTCCAGTGTACCTGGTCAAAAATCTGGTGGAGAATATAGAGTCCGCGCCCGCAGTCTCGCTGCTCTTGGGGCGATCGCCCGACACAATCCTCTCGGCATGGCCCCGCAGGGTCGAACCCGCAGCCTTGGTCGGAAATGATCCACCAGTGTTCGTTATTGACAATGTAGAACTCAACCAAAATGGTTTTGTTTGGGTCGAGATTATTGCCGTGCTTTGCTGCGTTAACTAACGCCTCTTGAAGTCCCAAACGCACCTCTGCTCTCCAGCGTGGCGGAATATCAGCCAGCAGCAAGTCCAAGACTGGACCCAGATGCAAAGTAGACGCAAAGCTTACAGTACCCCACTTTCGCCCATTGGGACGAGGTGTGATTGCGATCACTCGATGATCCTCACTGGCGTACAAAGGGACAGCGGATGAACCTTGCTCGGTTCAGTTCAAAAGTTAGGACTTTAAAGAGTGAAACCTATAGTGAAACTTATCTTTAGAAGCTCAGGCTAGGTGAATGAGTCTGAAAACTTTCCACTGAAGCAAAACTGCAAAAATTTAAAGTTCAATGCAATAGCTGGAATGCAACCTAAATCAAAAAAATTAAGTCAATGAAAAAAGTGCAACCAAAAAGCAACAACGTAGATGGGTAGCGCATCTATATTCAACGATTCAATTCTAGCACAGATGGTCGGTAATCCCTGCTTTTTGGGCGGCAATTACTCACTGGGCCGGGGTTTCCCTGATCTTGGATGTAGCATTGCGACCGGGTTTAGACAGAATTCTGTGAGCTAAACTACAAAATCCTTGGGCAGAATAATAGTCAACAGCGCGATCGCTCTACGAACTTGGGGCGATCGCGCTACACTCAGCAGACTTCATGATCTTGGCAAAATCTCTGCAAGCAGGAATCAGTACAAATGCATTGAAGCCCAAACGTTGACTCAATAATTTGGCTCAATAATTTGGCTCAATAGTTTGTTCAATAATTGAGTTTGCTCAATAATTGACTCAACGACTCTACAGTTCACCGAGGAAGGAATTCCTTCCCTAGCGACCAAGGGCGTTATCCGCTGCCTAGGCAAGCTGCTGTTCTAGCGTCGAAATGCGATCGCGCAACGGAGTCATCATCGCTTCAACGCTTCAACCCTCTGTGCAGAATACTGTGGAGTATGCTAAGGAGCAATCGTCGCTAATCGCTTCGATGTAAAATAAGATAGCTTGTTCAGCGGGGGCAAAGTAATCATAAGCCCGGAGTTTTTCGGTCTATTCTCCGTTCGCATCTATGTCCCCTTCTAGTCTTCTTCTAAGTATTCTGCATATCCCCAAACTTGGGTGCATTCCACTTTTGTAACCCTTACCCTAAATCCCTCTCCCAAAGCGGGAGAGGGACTTCCAATCCGGCTCCCCTTCTCTCGTTTTGGGAGAAGGGGCTGGGGGATGGGAGCAAACTTGCATAACTGGGATGCGCCCTCAAACTTTGACTTGCTGGCAATGTGGATACTCCATTAATCGATTAAGAGCAATGTAGCGTTCGTAGGTTTGTCGAGAGCCACGATGCTCTTGAGCGGCTAGGACTCCGGGCGTAAAAGCAATTTCTCCAAATTTGCGTGGCATGGGGTCCTCCTTTGATGGGGCAGATGGATTTTGATGGGGCAGATGGATAGGGTGAGCTATAGCGGTGGGCGATCGCCATCTAGGGATCACTGATTCTGGCGCAGGGGTTGGGCAATCCGTCGCCGTCTCAGCGGGCGATGCAGCAGTGGCCAAAAGAACTGTTGCGCTCAACACCAATTTAGGGATTTTTAGGCTGCTGTTATCCAGTTATCAAACAGCATTCAGGATTGTGCGGTAGGTTCATAGCCAAATTCCTACATGACCCGGTGCGCTAATTCGTCGATGGTTCGCTTGTTGGATTCTGTCAGCAGCCTTTAGCAACCTTCACCCTGCCACTGCCGCTATGAAACTCCTCACCCCCCGCACCAAAGTTGTCGCTACAATCGGCCCTGCCAGCCGATCACCCGAAATTCTCAAAAAAATGGTGAATGCGGGCATGAGCGTGGCCCGCCTCAATTTTTCTCACGGCTCCTACGAAGATCACGCCAAGACGATTGAAATGATTCGGATGGTCGAGGCAGAACTCGATACGCCGATTACGCTGCTGCAAGACCTGCAAGGGCCAAAAATTCGCGTTGGGCAAATGCCGAATGGGGGCATTCCCCTGGAGGAGGGCGCACCGCTGATTCTGGTGCCAGACGATGCCCTCGACGGGCAGCCCAACACCGTCTCGATTGACTATCCGCACCTGTGGGAAGAAGCAACGCCAGGGACGCAAGTGCTGATGGATGATGGCTTGCTGGAATTGCAGGTGGAGGAAGTAGTGGGTCGCGAGGTGCGCTGCCGTGTGGTCAAGGGCGGGCTGCTGAAAAGCCGCAAGGGCGTGAACCTGCCCAGCCTGAACCTGAAGTTGCCATCGATGACGGACAAGGATATTCAGGATGTGGAGTTTGGGCTGTCGCAAAATGTCCACTGGATTTCGCTGAGCTTTGTGCGGCGGGGTGACGACGTGCGATCGCTCAAGGATTTGCTGGCTTCTAAGGGCCATGCCGATGTGCCCGTGCTGGCAAAGCTAGAAAAACCCCAGGCCATCGAAAACCTGGAAGATATTCTCTGCGCCTGCGACGCGATTATGGTGGCGCGGGGGGACATGGGCGTGGAACTGCCGCCAGAACAAGTGCCCCTGACACAGAAGCGCATCATTCGCCGCTGCAACGAACTGGGGATTCCGGTGATCACAGCGACGCAAATGCTGGAGAGCATGATCCAAAACCCGCGCCCGACTCGCGCCGAGGCCAGCGATGTGGCCAACGCCATTCTCGACGGCACAGACGCAGTGATGCTGTCGGGTGAGTCGGCGATGGGGGCCTATCCGGTGGAGGCGGTGCAGATGATGACGCGCATTGCCCGCGAGGTGGAGCGCGACTATCACTTCGTCAACTACCCCCCCTCCAAAGAAGACGAAGCCCACGCCATTAGCGAAGCGCTGAATGCCATCGACCAATTTTTGCCGCTCCAGTGCATTGTGGCGTTTACCAATACAGGCTATACGGCAAAGCTGGCCTCGAAGGAGCGGCCGACGGCTCCTGTGGTGGCGCTGACCCCGAATATCGACGTATACCATCGGCTGAACTTGGTGTGGGGCGTGAGGCCGGTGCTGCTGCAAGAGGAAACGACCGAGTTTGAGGCGGTGCTGCGGCAGGCGGAGGAATGCCTGCTGGAGCGAGGGATGGCCTCGGTGGGCGATCGCATCTTGGTGGTGGGCGGCATCCCGATGAAGGTGACGGGCGGCACAAATTTCCTCAAAATTCACACCATCGGCACCTTTGCTGCTGGGTAGCACTAGCTTTTGGTTTCAAGCTGCAAAAAACCTTTGGTTTCATCTTTAATTTCACCGTTAACTTCACCTGATTTCAGAGCGTCTAACGCTTCTCTAAGCCTATGGCAAAATTAATTCTGACCCGGCATGGACAGAGCCTCTGGAATGCGGTCAATAAGTTCACTGGCTGGGTAGACGTGCCGCTGAGCGAACGGGGCCGCGCTGAAGCGACAATTGCCTCGACCAAGCTGCGGGAATATCGCGTAGATGTGGTGTTTACCAGCAAGCTGATTCGGGCGATTGAAACCGCAGTTTGCATTCTGACCGAGTGCGACGACATCTGTGGCGGCAAGATTCCCATCATTCAGCACGACGACGACGACCCCGACTGGAAAGGTCTGGATAACTACGACAATCCAGACGAAGTGCTGCCCATTTTCACCAACGCAGCCCTAGACGAGCGCTACTATGGCAACCTGCAAGGGCTGAACAAGGCCCAGACCGCCGCAGAATACGGAGCCGAGCAGGTGCAAATCTGGCGACGTTCCTACGACATTGCGCCCCCTGGTGGCGAGAGCCTAGAAGACACGCAGGCCCGCGTCTTGCCCTATTTCAACGAAACCATTCTGCCCTACCTGCTGCAAGGCAAAAACGTGCTGATCGCCGCCCACGGCAACTCGTTGCGCTCCATCATTATGAAACTGGATAAGCTGTCGGGCGAAGAAGTAGCCAAGCTGGAACTGGGAACCGCCGTGCCGATTGTGTACGACATTGATGAACACGGCGAAGTGACCCATAAGGTAGTGCTGGATCTGTAGGCGATCGCTGGGTATTTGCGAGGAACTGGTATGAGAGTGGGAGTGTTTAGCGCCAAGGCTTACGACCGCGAAATTCTGGAAAGCCTCGGCGCCACCCGGGGCCATGAGCTAGTGTTCATTGAAGAATCGCTGAATGCCCGTACAGCGGTGCTGGCGGCTGGGTTTCCGGCGGTGTGTGTATTTGTGAACGACCAGTTGGATGCGGCCACGCTGAGGGCGATCGCCGCTGGAGGCACTCGCTTCATCGCGCTGCGCTGCACAGGCTATAACAACGTAGACCTCAAAACCGCAGCGGAACTGGGGATCACGGCTGCCCGCGTCGCTGCCTATTCGCCCTTTTCGGTGGCAGAGTTTGCTGTGGGGCTGGTGCTGGCGCTCAACCGCAAGATTCATCGAGCCTACAGCCGCACCCGCGACGGAAATTTCAGCCTGGAAGGACTGATGGGGTTTGACCTGCGTGGCCGCACTGTTGGCATCATCGGCACGGGCAAAATCGGTCTGATCTTTGCCCAGATCATGCATGGCTTTGGCTGTCAGCTTTTGGGCTATGACCACCGGGTAAACCCCCAGTTTACGGCGCTGGGTGCGGCTCAGTATGTGGAACTGCCGGAGCTATTTGAAAACGCCGACATTATCTCGCTGCACTGCCCCCTCACGCCCGAAACCCGCCACCTGATTAACGCCGACACCATCGACCAGATGAAGCGCGGGGTGATGCTGATCAACACCAGTCGGGGCGGGCTAATCGACACGGAAGCGGTAATTGATGCACTCAAAGGTAAAATCATTGGGGCACTGGGCCTCGATGTGTACGAACAGGAGGCGGATCTGTTTTTTGAAGATTTGTCCAATGAGATTATTCAAGATGATGTTTTCGAGCGGCTGGTTACGTTTCCCAACGTCATCGTGACCGGACACCAGGCCTTTTTCACTGAAGATGCGCTTAGGGATATTGCCGAAACCACCCTGGACAACCTAGACGACTTTGAGCAGGGGCGGCCCTGTCCAAACGAGATCACCCAACCGCTGGTCAGCGCATGAACTTGCTTAACCGAGAGGATTGTCGATGAATATTCAAACCATTTCCACGCAGCCCTTCGCCGATCAGAAGCCCGGAACTTCGGGGCTGAGGAAGTCTGTTCCCACCTTCCAACAGCCCAACTATCTCGCAAACTTCATCCAGTCGATTTTTGACAGTCTGGATGGCTATCAGGGGCAAACCCTGGTGCTGGGCGGCGACGGTCGCTATTACAACCGCGAAGCAGTGCAACTGATTCTGAAAATGGCGGCGGCCAATGGCTGGGGCCGCGTGAAGGTGGGGCACCACGGCATCCTCTCTACGCCTGCCACATCTTGCGTGATTCGCAAATACAAGGCCTTTGGCGGCATTATTCTCTCTGCTAGCCACAATCCCGGCGGCCCCAATGGCGACTTTGGCGTGAAATACAACATCGAAAACGGCGGGCCCGCTCCGGAGAAGGTGACGGAGGCGATCTTCGCGCGAACCAAAGAAATTACGGAATACAAACTCCTGGATGCGCCCGATGTAGACATCGACACGCTGGGCGAAAGCAAGCTGGGTGGCATGGTGGTCGAGGTGATCGACTCCGTAGCCGATTATCAGGAATTGATGGAGTCGCTGTTTGATTTTGACCGGATTCGGGCGCTGCTGACCAATGGCTCATTCCGCCTGTGCATTGACGCGATGCACGCCGTTACCGGGCCCTACGCCCATGCCATTTTTGAGCAGCAGTTGGGCGCACCCGCAGGCACGGTTCGCAGCGGCACGCCCCTGGAGGATTTTGGCGGCGGCCATCCCGACCCCAACCTGACCTATGCCCATGATCTGGTGGAGATCATGTTCAAAGAGGACGCGCCGGATTTTGGGGCGGCGTTTGACGGGGATGGCGATCGCAACATGATTTTGGGACGCAATTTCTTCGTCAACCCCAGCGACAGCTTGGCACTGCTGGCGGCAAACGCGCACCTGGTTCCCGGCTATAAGGACGGGCTGGCAGGGGTGGCCCGCTCGATGCCCACTAGCGCAGCGGCGGATCGGGTGGCCCAGCGGCTGGGGATTGGTTGCTATGAAACGCCGACGGGCTGGAAGTTTTTTGGCAATTTGCTGGATGCGGGCAAGGCGACGCTGTGCGGCGAAGAGAGCTTTGGCACCGGGTCAAACCACATCCGCGAAAAGGACGGTATCTGGGCGGTGCTGTTTTGGCTGAATATTCTGGCGGTGCGGCAACAGCCCGTAGAGCAGATCGTGCGGGAACACTGGCAGATGTTTGGGCGCAACTTCTACTCGCGGCATGACTATGAAGAGGTGGCGAGCGATCGCGCTAAGGCATTAGTCGATCACGTCCAGGCGCAAATGCCAACGCTGCCCGGAAAAACCTTCGGCTCCTACGCGGTCGAATACGCCGACAACTTTAGCTATACCGACCCGGTAGACGGCAGCGTTAGCCAAAACCAGGGCATTCGCATTGGCTTTACGGATGGGTCTCGCCTGATCCTGCGGCTGTCGGGCACGGGCACCAAGGGCGCAACGCTGCGGCTCTATCTGGAAAGCTATGAACCCAACATCGCCAAACACACCCTCGACCCGCAGGTGGCCCTGGGCGACCTGATTGCGATCGCCGAAGAAATTGCCCAAATCAAGGAATACACGGGCATGGACAAGCCGACGGTGATCACCTGATCGGCCCAAACCTTGCCTGGGGCGATCGCCCAGAGGTTCCGCCGCCAGACTACCGAGACAGCGGGTTGAGTGGCTGCGGGAGGGGTGCGGGCAGGGGTTGGAGGGGTGGATTGGGGAGCGGTTCGGGCATGGGATCGGGGAGCGGTTCGGGGAGGGGCGTAATCGCGGCCTGGCCGACCCCGCCGACCCTGACCCGTCCAGGGCTGTTGGGGGCGTTGTGGGGAATCACCAACTGGGCCGTGCGATATCCCGGCTCCGTTGGGTTGAACATCATCTGGACGGTGCAAACCTCACCCGGAGCCAGCGTTACATTGGTGCAGCTAATCGCAAAGTTGCTGTCGTTCGAGGTGGCAAAGTCAAACGGGTTTTCCCCGCTCAGCCCCAGATTTCCCAGGATCAGGGGTGCATTGCCGCTGTTTCGCAGGGTCACAGAGCGGGGCGCACTCATGTTGCCGATGGTCTGATTGTCAAAATCGATGCTGGTGGGCTGGATGCTGAGGGTGGGGAAGCGCTGCACCGAGCCGTTGCCCCGCAGCACGACAGAGGTGGAGCCAGTGTTTGTCGGAATCACGATATTGGCGTTGCGCGACCCTTCTACCTGCGGAATAAAGACGACGTTAAAGCCGCAGCTTTGCCCCGGCCGCAGCGAGAGATTGGAACACTCCGCGCCAATGGAGGAGTTGCGATCGCTCACAAAGTCTGGGTTGCCATTGACCCGGATATCGCCCAATAGCAGCGGCGCGGTGCCCATATTGCTAATGGTGACGGCGCGGGGGGCGCTGGCCCGCTCTAGCTCGATGCTGCCAAAGTCGATGGATAGCGGGTTGACCCGCAGCGCAGGCACCGCAGGCGGCACACCCTGACCCATCAGCATGACGCGGGCCGTGCCCCGATAGTCGTTGCTGTCGAACCGCAGGGCAGCGCGGCGATCGCCCTCCCCCTCTGGGCTAAACACCACGCCCACCTCGCAGCGGGCCCCCGGCGGCAAGTCACTGGGGCAGGTGTTGCGCGTCAGTCGAAAATCTCCCGTCCGGCTTTCGATGCTGATATTGCGAAGCTGGATGGGCACGCCCCCCGTGCTTTGCAAAAAGAAGCGCTCTTCGCGGCTAGTATTGCGAACCGTGACAGCACCAAAATCTACCCGGCCGGGCGTAATGCTGAGGGTGGGCGTTTGGGGCGCAGTGGCCACGCCGTAGCCCGTCAGCGGCACGTTCCACGGGCGATTGCTGGTGTCAATCACGTTAATATTCGCTGTGCGCTGGCCCGGGGCCGTGGGGCGAAAGGCGACAAAAATCGGGCAGCTTTGTCCTGGAGCCAGGGGCCCGCCCGTACACTGCTCGCTCACCAAAAAGTCGCTGCGAGCCTGCCCATCGGCCCGCACCAGTTGAATCGTCACGGGAACGGCGCTGTTGTTGACCAGGGCGATCGTCCGCTGGCCAGTTTGGGCATTGACCTGCCACTCGCCAAAGTCCAGCGTGCCAGGGTTGAACCGCAGCGCCACGTCAGGATTGACCGGGGGCGTGGGCGACGGACTGCCGGGGCTGGGGCTGCCGCCAATGGCACTGGGGCTATTGCCGCGCAGGGGAATGGTGTAGCGGGTCACGCCCGTAATGTCGTTGAAGGCCAGATCCGCAATGCGATCGCCCTGACCCTGGGGCGTAAACGTGACCTGGATCGTACAGGACTGGGCCGGCGGCAGGGGGGCGCGGGTGCATTGCTCCGCCACTTGAAAATCCGTTGGATTTGCCCCGACGGGTGTAATCCGTCCCAGCCGTAGCGCCTGACTGCCTGTATTTTGCAGAGTCACCGTTTGAGGCTGGCTGCTGGTGTGAATCGTCTGGTTGGAAAAGGTGAGGCTGCTGGGATTGACGCTGAAGGACGGGCGATCGCGCACCATTAGCCACGCCGCCAGCGCCCCCAGCAGCAGCGAGGCCACCAGTCCTCCCAGCAGCAGCGGCGAAAAGCGCGAGGAGGCTGCCTCTGCTTCGGGGTCGGAGGTT
>NZ_DVEA01000405.1:0-11569 GCF_015295965.1 Thermoleptolyngbya sp. M55_K2018_002 | reverse complement strand
CCCCGCTCCTGCAACCGGGCGATCGCCACGGGCACAATCTCCAGCGCCGTGCCCCGCCAGCCCGCATGAACTGCCGCCACCTGCCCCGTCGAAACATCCGCAATCAGCGCAGGCACACAGTCTGCCGAGCAGACCCACGCCGCCTCCAGCGCCTCATCCGTCACGCCGCCATCGGCCTGCGGCCAGCCCGACTCATCCGCCGCGCCCAGACCTGCGGACGCTTCTGCCAAAATTTCTGCCGCGCTCAGCACCCGATTGCCATGCACCTGCTTCACCCGCAGCGGTCGTGCCTCCGGCTTCAGCGCCGGGGTCAGGTCTTCTGGGCCACACGGCGCAAACTGCCGGGTAAAAAAGCCGTGATCAAACCCGTCCAGCAAACTACAGGTCAGGTAAGACGCGCCGCGCCAGTCACGCCATTGCCAGTCGTACATCAGAACCCTCAAAGTCTACAGAATAGTTCTATAGGTAAAATTTTTCTTGTCTGTAGCCGTAGCAATTGTAATTGGAGGATTAGCTTAAACCAAATCATTTCATTTAAAGTAGAGTTCCCTGTGGAGGTTTCCTCAAATGTCAAAGCTACTTGAACGAATTACAGTAAATCCTAGACAGTGCGGTGGTCGTCCGTGTATCCGTGGCATGAGAATTCGAGTGTCTGATGTTTTAGATTTATTCGCAGCAGGATTGAGTGCTGAACAGATTTTGGAGGAACTGCCTGATCTGGAAATGGATGATTTGAGAGCATCTCTTGCCTATGCGTCACGCAAGCTCAATCATCCTGTTTTAGTTGCATGACGACGATTTGGATTGATGCACACCTGTCGCCCGCGATCGCTACTTGGATTACAAATACATTTGGGGTGACAGCCCTAGCTTTACGTGATCTTGGTTTGCGAGATGCTGAAGATCCAGAAATTTTTGAGGCTGCAAAAGCTCAGGGAGTTGTTTTCATGACGAAAGACAGTGATTTTGTGGATTTGGTCGATCGCTTGGGGGCACCCCCACAAATCATTTGGCTAACGTGTGGAAACACATCAAATGCTCGGTTGCGAGAGATTTTGAGTTCGGTTTTACTAGAAGCGCTAGAGTTACTACGCTCTGGCGAAAAGTTAGTGGAAATCAGTGGAGACTAGCACGGTGGCATAACAGATCGATGGGTCCTGCCGTCGATAGGCCATCAAATGGATGGTCTAGGTTGCCTGCGGCATCTCATCTTAACCGATCGCTGGGTCTCATCAGCCGACCCGCAGAATTACCTCGTCCACAATTCTGCGGGCAAACAGCACTGCCAAAATTGCTGTGTAGCTGAAGGCGTTTGCCGCTAGGAGGGTATTGGACAGGTTGGTGGGGGGCTTTTTGTCGCGGTCTTTGTCTCGCAGCAACCCCTGCCCCGAACGGTAGCGGGGACTGGAGGCTTCTCGGCGGGCGGCCCATTCGGCAGGGGAGAGCAGGAGCCATTCCAGCGCCGACAGCCCCAGCAGCTTGACCGCAAAGCTGGCAAAGAACGTCAGAAAACCTGCCAGGATAGCAGGAAACGCCGCATCGGCGGACCACTGGTCAAAAAAAATAAAGCCCAGCAACTGCTGCTTGAGCAGCGGCGACAGCAGGGGTTGGACGCTGAAAAACACAAACCATCCTGCGATCGCCGTCAACAGGTTCAGCGTTGCGGCAATTTGCACCGACTGCTGCGGCGAAATGCCGTTGGTCTGCTTGGGCGGCAGGGTAAGCTGCACGGCAAAGACATGGGATTCAATGGCGATCGCCATCAGCAAAAACAAAATTTGAAAGGCGATCGCCCGCAGGGGCAAGACAGATGCGAACATTACCTGCTTATATAGAGTAAGGAGTTGTTCGGAGGCGCTACTGGTAGCGTGCCTACCCAGACAATGCCGAATCCCAGAGTCCCCTAAGGAAGATTCTGAGGAAAAAGCCTGTAATTCTCAAGACCGAGTGTAGCGTTTGGTAGGATGATTGCTTCCGGTGATTTCTCGTTCGGTGATTCTGCGTTCAAAACTATCTTAGAGCCATGACAAGAGCGGGTGTTGGCATTCGGACGGCGCAGCAGCGCAGCGAGCGCATCCTGGGGCAAATTCATGTCTACGACGGCGCGGGCAAAGGCAAGTCGCAGGCGGCGCTGGGCGTGGTGTTGCGCTCGATTGGGCTGGGCATTCGCACGTCGGCGCAAACCCGGGTGCTGCTGCTGCGGTTCCTCAAAGGGCCGGGGCGCACCTACGACGAAGATGCCGCCATCGAAGCGCTCCAGCGGGGCTTTCCCCATCTGATTGATCAGGTGCGGACGGGGCGGGCAGAGTTCTTTGGCCCCGACAATATCACCCGATTTGACAAGCAGGAGGCACAGCGCGGCTGGGATGTGGCCAAGGGGGCGATCGCCTCTGGGCTGTATTCCGTCGTTGTGCTAGACGAGCTTAACCCTGTGCTGGATCTGGGGCTGCTATCGATTGATGACGTGGTTCGCACGCTGAAAAACAAGCCCGAAGATCTGGAAATCATCGCCACCGGGCGCGGCGCACCCCAGCCCCTCCTGGATATTGCCGACCTGCACTCAGAAATGAAGCCCCACTTTCATCCCAACGCCGCCACCCACGGCATCGAGGGCATCGAGATTTACACGGGGGCAGGCAAGGGCAAGTCCACTAGCGCCTTGGGCAAGGCGCTCCAAGCGATCGGGCGAGGAATCAGTCAAGACAAGTCGCACCGCGTGCTGATCATGCAGTGGCTCAAAGGCGGTGCAGGCTATACCGAAGATGCGGCGATCGCCGCGCTGCACCAGAGCTATCCCAACCTAGTAGATCATCAGCGCTGCGGCCGCGATGCCATCGTTTGGCGCGGACAGCAGCAGGAGCTAGACTACGTGGAAGCCGAGCGGGGTTGGGAAATTGCGCGGGCGGCGATCGCCTCTGGACTTTACAAAACCATCATTCTCGACGAGCTAAACCCCACGGTGGATCTAGAGCTACTGCCCCAGCAGCCGATTATCCAGGCGCTCCTGCGAAAGCCCCGCGATACGGAAGTAATCATTACTGGCCGCTGCAAAAATCCTCCGGCCTATTTCGACTTAGCCAGCATCCACTCTGAGGTCTTTTGCCACAAGCACTACGCCGAAAAGGGTATCGACCTGAAGCGCGGGGTTGATTTTTAGGGAATTTAGGGGCTGCTGTTTTGCCAAACGCAGGCTGAGAAACCGGGCGATCGCCCTTCATCTCCTTGCACCCGTACCTTTCGGCGATCGCCCAAAGGTGTCGGTGTTGGGAGATAAGGGGCGATCGCGTTTCTGAAGGCTGATGCAGTCTATCCCTACTGCGCCAAACATCAAGTGTTGGGAGATAAGGGGCGATCGCGTTTCTGAAGGGCAAGTCTTGGCGTATGTGGACGACTCGAATCTCCAGGGCGAGCTGGTGCAGGTGCAGGGGCAACTCGATGCAGTCCGGGCCCGACTCGCGCGATCGCAGGCGGGCAACCGTCCCCAGGAAAATGCATAGGCCGAGGCCAGCCTCCGCAGCGCCGAAGCCAGCTTGTGCCAGGCATATGTGACAAAGGGCGACACTATGAAAGTGACTCTGGCTATAACCAGCGCAACTTGAGGCGGTTGTATCACTTGATCCGCACAATCAACCACCTCGGCGCAACCCCGCCTGAAAGAATCCCGCCCAGAGCAAAAGTAGACCAGTTCCCGCTAGAACCCGCGAGCCGACTGACCGAGCCGCTGCCGCGAGGTGTTGCCCGGAACCGCCACATCACCAGATGGATCGTAGGTTCTAGAACTGCCCGGTTCGCAGCGTTCTTCTAGCACGCAGATGGCGTAGAGGAGGGCCCCGCGCTGGCGTTCGTGATGGTCGGCAATCCAGCCAACGCGATCGCCCGTGCTGCCTGTTGTTGCGGCTTCTACGCCGTCGCGATAGTGTCCCAGATCGGTCAGGTCGTCGATGTCCTGGGCGCTGCGATCGCGCGTGGCTCGGTCAACACGTTCCCAATAGTCCCGTATGGCTTGCTGCTGGTCGTAGGCTTCGCGGCCGCGCCGGGCCCAGTCCCAATAGCGATCGCCCTGGGCCGTGAAAAATCCAGGCAGGGGCAGGGCGGCTGCCAGCGTCACCGGATTGCTGGCGGCGCGGCGTGGCGCGTGGGTAAAGGCCCAGCCCTGGTTTTGCACCTCAAACTGTTCCGTTTGGGCGCGATTGGCGGGGTTGGGGCGAGTCAGGCGCACGGATTGAAAGGCGTAGGCAACCAGTTGCGGATCGGTGGGGTGGGGGCGGGGTGCAATGCGGTCGTCGTAGACTACTTCGCTGCGATACCCCTGGCTATCTGTGACGGATGTAATCCGCCCTAGCGTGTCTCGCGTGATGGTATATCGATCAGGGAGCGCAAACTGAACCTTGGTGCGGCTATAGCCCGACGGGTTATAGCGGACAAACAGCCCGCTGGGATGCATCGACCAGCGGCCGGCTGGAACCTCGCGACTCCCCTCGCCCATGCCAACCTCGCCCACCAACACGGCGATGCGCTCCATCTCGGCATAGGACGCATTGCCGCGTGTGAGGAGCGATCGCAGGTTTGCCTCTGCCTGCACCACCTGGCGCACCGCAGGCGGCAGTTCGGCAAAAATGCGGCGCTGCACCTCTGGCGGAATGTTGCCCAGTGCGCCGCCGTTCAGGTCGTTGATATCTTCGCGGGTGAGCAGCCGTCGCCCTGCTGCCTGTAGGTCGCTGGACAGGTCATTAAACCGGGTCCGCGATAGAATTGCCCACAGCAGCAGTTGGATATCCCGCTGGGGAATGTCGGGATGGGCAACGGAGTTTTGCAACACCCGCCGCACGATGGTTTCTCGCTTGCCCAGCAGCGGCGCATACAGATAGCCGTCGCCTTGCCCCGGCCCGTGCGTCCCTGCATGTAGGCAATAGCTCTGCGCCTCGTATTCATACACACCGGGCACGACGACAAAGCTGCCGTGTTCGCCGCGCCGCAGTTGGCTGGCGGGTGCAACACGTTGGGGATTGTATGTATCCAGCAGGGCCAGTTCCGTTTTCGCATCTTCCAGGCTGGTGGAGACAGGGGGGCGATCGCCCATTAGTTCTCCCAGTCCTGGTACGGGCGGAATCGGCACGCCACCGGGCAACCCGGGAATATTTGGCAGCCGCAACTGCGCCATCACCGGAACCGGAGCCATTGCCACCAGCCCTACTCCAACTGCCATTAAAATACGCCGCATATCCATGTCTCCAAACACACCAAGCCAAACTAAGGGTTGTAACGCTGATTGTTGATTCACACCAACAGTTGATTCACACCAACAGTTGATTCACACCAAAACAGCGTCGATCCGGGATACTGAATCCAGACTGTATCCAAGATCGCCTCAATTCTGGCAGAGCGATCGCCCCCGCCGCCACGGTTGATTCTAAATGTAACGGACATTACAAAAACAAAGCCGAGGCAGTTTCCCAGAACCGCACCCCCGCCTCGACGCTCGATCCATACGAACAAGGAAAATTCATGGTTTCAGCATCCCACCTGGATCAAATCATCGCACCGGAAACAAAAGATCTGGGCGGCTTTCAGGCACGGCGCGTATTGCCGAGCGACACCCGCACGATGGTCGGCCCGTTTATCTTTTTCGACCACTTGGGCCCGGCTGTTTTTCCACCAGGCAAAGGGCTGGACGTGCGCCCCCATCCCCACATCAACCTGGCCACATTGACGTACCTGTTTGAAGGCGTGATTTTGCACCGCGACAGCCTGGGCAGCGTCCAGGAAATTCACCCCGGCGCAGTGAACTGGATGACGGCCGGGCGCGGGATCACTCATTCAGAGCGATCGCCCGACTGGGCCCGCTCCATCGAATCAACGCTGCATGGCATCCAGACCTGGATCGCGCTGCCCGATGCCCACGAGGAAACCGATCCCTGGTTTCACCACTATGCTGCCGCAGAAATGCCGTCCTGGGAAACGGGCGGTGCATCAATCAAGCTGATTGCCGGACAATTGGGCGATCGCACTTCCCCTGTAAGAACCTTCTCGCCCATTCTCTACCTGGACGTAGAGCTTGCAGGTAACGCTGAGTTTACGCTGCCTGCGCTGTATTCCGAACAGGCCGTCTATGCCGTCACACCGGAAATCGCGCTAAACCAGGAACCGCTGGCCGTCCACACGATGGCGCTGCTGAAATCAGGTGAAGCCGTGACCATTTCCGCAACTCAGCCCGCCCGCTGCATCGTTATCGGGGGCGAACCCGTGGGGCCGCGCCAAAAGTGGTGGAATTTTGTCTCCAGTCGCCCAGAGCGCATCGAGCAAGCCAAGCAAGATTGGCGAGACTGGAAATTTCCAGAGGTTCCAGAAGAAACGGAGTTTATTCCGCTCCCCGACGTGTAGGGTTATGCCCTGGGGTCGACACAATGCCGACAAAAAATCAGGGGCCGGAGGGTTTCCGACCCCTGATCTGAATGTCTGATTTTCTAATAAGTCAGCTTTAGTCGGTTAGCCTCGTAGGTTAGCCTCAATAGATCAGCCTCAGTATGTCAGCCTCAATAGGTCAGCCATTCTTCTACAGCTTCCTCCTTGGTGTTGGTGCGGCGATCGAGCGTTTCGCGGGTGAACTTCATGTGAATGTTGCGGGTCTGTTCGCCATCGGCCGCAACCGCCATGATGGGATAGTCGATCAGCCCGTCCTGGAAAGACATCTGGAAGCGGAAGGTGCCGTCGGGATTGAGCTTGATGGGCTGGCCGCCGATGGTGACGGTTGCATCCGGTTCTGTTGCGCCGTACACAATTAGCTCGGCATCGGCAATCAGCCAGAACTTTCGGGGGCGAATCGGCGGCGCAGAGGCGGAGAAGCCCAGCCCGCTGCCCGACGCGGTGTAGGCCAGTCCAGCACCCGAAGCGGTGTAGCCCACGCCGGACATCGTGTAGCCCATGCCCGCGCCCGATGCCGTGATTCCCGACATCGTAGGCACTGCCCACAGCCCCGCACCCGACGGGAATACATAGGAACTGACAGCTTTTTCGGCCATGTGAACCGAGCCAAATAGCGATCCTGCAACGTTCGGCACTGCGCCCATCATCGACGCATCGACTCGCTGCCCACCAACCATCGCCTCGCCGAAGAGTTGGTCGTAGATCGAGTCGGCGGCCGCACCCCGCTTGGTGGGGGGCACTAGTTCCAAGAACTGCTTGCCGACTAGTTCCTCGTCCCAGTTCACAGTGATGAACTGATCATCGACCCAATCCGATGGATAGACCGGGGGGACGCGCACCGGAGCAGACCGGGCCAGCACCAGCCAGCGACCATCGGTGCAGACGTAGCCAATTTCAACCAGATAGTCGCGATCGCTCACGGGGACGGGCAAGTACCACTCCCGCGCCAGTTCATCACATTCATATTGCTGGAGGCTATGGGGACGCTGCACTGCTAGGTTAATATCCGTCACGTCGTAGAACCGCAGCGCCAAGCGTGAGCCACCCTGCCGACGCAACTCCTCTTTTTGGCTATTGGGAATGTCCCAGTAGGCGTAGACCCACTGCGGGTCGCGGGGCATCAACACAATGCGGCTCTCGCCGTAGCCATCGGGGAGATCGCTGAGGGGTTCATCCACTTCTGCCAGGGACATGGGAGCGCGATCGCTCTGCCCGACATCAAACTTGGCCGCTTCGACCTCGGCTTGGGCTTCGACCAGGCGAGACGAAGCAGGCGCATAGCCCGCAGCCCGCTGAGCGCTCAAAATTGCGGCAACAAGCTGCTCCTTTCTCATGCGGCTATAGCGTGAGACGTTAAACTCGCTAGCCACACGGCGCAACTGCCGGAGCGTCATCTCTTCCAGGGGTGGGCGTTCCTGTGCCATGATTTTCCTCCAGTAAAGGGATGAAGAAGTGGGTAAAGGAATGACGAATTGACACCCTGCCCAAACGGACGCCAGCCATGTTGCCTACGGGGATCACCAACGGAGCTTATAAACCTTTTGGGATCACGGGGATCGAATCGTTAAGACCTATAGTGCGTAAAAATTCCTATCTGGTCAAGGGGTGGAAAGGGTTGAATAATAGGGACTTCACGAGATTACAGGTTTTATTGGGATCGCATTGTCAGGAAAGCATGACTTTTGGCTGAGTTGGGATCGACTGTGAAATTGCCTCATTGTCAGGAATTTATGACTTTCTTTGTGCGGGCTAAGGGCAAAATTTAGGCACAAGAAAAGGGGAGCGATCGCCCCCCTTTATGCCGGTTAAATCAGGTTTCAGAACCGTACCAAACCGTTCTTGTTGCAGCCTCGGTGCTACTTGGTTTCCGAGAATTCTGCATCGATCACGTCGTCGTCGCCGCTGCTAGAAGGCGTTCCCGCATCTCCACCCGGAGGCGTTGCGCCGCCGTCGCCACCGTCGCTGCTCTGATAGAGGTTGCTGCTGAGGCTATAGAGGGCCTGTTGCAGCTCGCTCATCAGCGACTTGATGCTGTCCATGTTCTCCTGGGCGATCGCATTCCGCAGATCCTTTGCCAGTCCTTCCACCTTGGTTTTGTCGGCTTCAGGCACTTTGTCGCCTTGGTCAGCCAGCAGCTTCTCTGTCTGATAGGCTAGCGAGTCGGCCTGGTTCTTCAGTTCAATCTTTTCACGGCGCTCTTTGTCGGCGGCGGCGTTGCGCTCGGCCTCGTTCACCATCCGCTCCACTTCATCCTTGGGCAGGGTCGAAGCGCCCGTGATGCTGATGGACTGCTCTTTGCCCGTGCCCTTATCCTTGGCGCGGACGTTTAGAATGCCGTTGGCATCGATGTCGAAGGTCACTTCGATTTGCGGCACGCCACGGGGCGCGGGGGGAATGCCGTCCAGCCGGAAGGTTCCCAGGCTCTTGTTGTCCGAAGCCATTTCGCGCTCCCCTTGCAGGACGTGGATTTCCACATTGGTCTGCCCGTCAGCAGCCGTCGAAAACACTTCCGACTTCTTGGTGGGGATCGTCGTGTTGCGCGGGATGATCTTGGTCATCACGCCGCCCAGTGTTTCCACACCCAGCGATAGGGGGGTCACGTCGAGCAGCAGAATGTCCTTCACTTCGCCGGCCAGCACGCCCGCCTGAATCGCAGCGCCCACAGCCACGACTTCATCCGGGTTCACCGTCTGGTTGGGTTCCTTGCCCAGCACGCGCTTCACCACTTCCTGCACCGCAGGAATCCGGGTGGAACCGCCCACCAGTACCACTTCGTCGATATTGTCCTTCGACAGCTTCGAGTCGCGTAGGGCGGCTTCGACAGGTACGCGGCAGCGGTCGATTAGGTCGGCACAGAGTTCTTCAAACTTGGCGCGGGTCAGCGTTACGTCGAGGTGCTTCGGCCCGTCCTGAGTCGCGGTGATAAAGGGCAGGTTGATTTCGGCTTGGGTAACGCTGGACAGCTCGATCTTGGCTTTCTCAGCCGCTTCTGTTAGGCGTTGCAGGGCTTGCTTGTCTTTGCGGAGGTCGATGCCCTCGTTGCGCTTGAACTCTTCGGCCAAGTAGTCCACGATCTTCTTGTCGAAGTCGTCGCCGCCTAGGTGCGTGTCGCCAGCCGTTGCCAGCACTTCAAACACGCCGTCGCCCACCTCTAGAATCGATACGTCGAACGTACCACCGCCCAGGTCAAACACCAGGATGGTTTCGTTGCTCTTTTTGTCCAGACCGTAGGCAAGAGAGGCGGCCGTCGGCTCGTTGATAATCCGCAGCACTTCCAGACCCGCGATCTTGCCTGCGTCCTTTGTGGCCTGCCGCTGGGAGTCGTTGAAGTAGGCGGGAACGGTGATCACCGCCTGGGTCACTTCTTCGCCCAGATACTTCGTGGCATCTTCTTTGAGCTTCCGCAGCACCAGCGCCGAGATTTCTTCAGGGGCAAACTGCTTGCCTTCGGCGGGGCAGTCGAGCTTGACATTGCCGTTGACGTTCAGCACCTTGTAGGGCACTTCAGTCGTTTCATGGGTCACTTCGTCAAACTTGCGACCGATGAAGCGCTTCACCGAGTAAAACGTATTTTCGGGGTTAATCACGGCCTGCCGCTTCGCAATCTGACCCACGCGACGTTCTTTGGTCTTGGGGTCAAACGCAACCACGGAGGGCGTTGTGCGGAACCCTTCTGCGTTTGCGATGACCGTGGGCTTGCCGCCTTCCATCACTGCCACGCAGGAGTTAGTGGTTCCCAGGTCAATTCCAACAACTTTTGCCATAGATAGTCTCCGGTTCAGATACAGTTCCAAGTCTTGATTAACCGATGTGTGCGATCGCCCGTTTACCCGTTTCCAAGCTAAATGCAAGCTGAGTCCTAAGTGCGATCGCCTGGCCCAGCGGTCTGGGCGCTATTTGTGAACTACGTCTTACAAGTAACGTGTTTCACCAGTGACGTGTTTTACCAGTAACGCAGCGTTTGGGTTACGTACCCTCTCAAGCTGCACACTCTCTGAGGATAGAGTGCCTTCAGCCAGCACTAGCCAAACCCGTGGGCGGCAGTGGTTCCCAATCTATATACTGCGTACCTTTTCCGAGTTCGATGAAGTCGTATTTCCCGAACCTGGGGTAGGGCGGTTGTGAATTCGCCACTGGTTTGCAGTCTGGGGAGCGATCGCCGCCTTGCGTGCAAACCTGCCTGACAACAGACGCACACTGATCAACCTCACGCTGAATCAATGCATCAATGCAGGCGGAAATTGCTTCTAGAGGGACGATTTCCTGCTCTGCTTGCTTGAGTCGAATGTTGTTGATGTTCCTAAGGGCTTGGTTATGCTGCATGTTTTTAGTGTAGAGAGCAGGCGCGATTAGGATTGACGGTGAACCGTAATCCGCTGGGGCGTGTTTACCGTCTGTCGCTGCCTCCTTTTGGGTTGCTGCTATGATTGGCTTATAAACGTCGGGTTATCCCAGTTCACCCCTGGGGCTGTAGCTCAGTTGGATAGAGCGATCGCCTCCTAAGCGATAGGTCGCGCGTTCGAGCCGCGCCAGTCCCGTAAGGCTAGAAAGCACTGATGGCAAAGGGTTTGGCTGTTTTGGCACAATTCCCAGTAAAGCCTGAAATGGCGTGGATACGTTGGCAGTTTCCGATAATTTGGTCATAGTTTGGGTCATAAATAGTCACAGCCTTGCCGAAGCAGTGATTTTGTGAGCAGTGCAGCGGCGATCGCACACACATAAATAGAAGTAACTGCCAAAACTGGCTCATCTGGCTAACCCTAGACAGCAAAACTCTTGTGTATCAAGGGTTTGAGCGTGTTAGCCAGTTTTGAAACTGGCTAATTCTGGCTAACAAACTGACTAACACTGGCTAACAACTGGCTAACCTATGGCGGTTTCCAAGACTGAATGGACGCTCGAAGCAGTAAATCAGCGGCTTAAAGAGGGGCGCGTTAAGGTGTCGGTAGAGCAGATAGGCGGAATGCTGGCACTGCGAGCTACGTTGCCGCCTAAACCAGGCAGCGATCGCCCCTTATCTCCCAACACCAACACCTTTGGGCGATCGCCCCCCTAATCCCTTTTGGGACGTTGCACACTGACCCAAGTCTGTCGCTACCCAACCTCTGTGGCTGACCCGAAAGCGGCTGGGAGTGTGCGGTTTGAC
>NZ_DVEA01000422.1:0-11607 GCF_015295965.1 Thermoleptolyngbya sp. M55_K2018_002 | reverse complement strand
CCGCGCCTATCTCTACCGCCCCAGCGAGTCGGTGCAGATTCTAGAAAACCCCGACTCCCTCAGCGGCGATCCCGTGCTGCCAGGGTTCCGGCTGGACTTAAGCAAAGTTTGGTGATGGAGTGATGGAGTGACGGAGTGATGGAGTAACGATTGCTCTAATACTCCAACGCCCCAAAACCCCAAACGCCCAAAAATCCCAAACGCCCAAAAATCCCAAAACCTACGCTGCTTGCGACTGCCCCAATTCCGTCAGGAACTTCAGCGCCTTCACCATTGCGTCGGCAACGGCGGTCGGCGGCAGTTCGTAGAAGGCTGGCCAGGCTTGGCCTTTGCGCTCGTCGTAGCGGTTGGCATCTTCGGGGTGCTGTTCTAGCCAGGCGATGCGGACGGCGTGCCCGATGAACACGTCCAGCACGATGTATTCCTCGAACTGGAGATCGGGGTTCTGTTCGGCGATCGCCGCCAGGGCCATCAGCGCCTCTACGTTCACCTGGCGATATTCGGGAGCCTGGATTTTGTTCAGCAGGTGTTCCACCCGCAGCGCAAAGTTTGTCTCGCCGGGGGTCATTTCCAGCAGCAGTTCACTTTCCAGGCGGTTGCGCCGATCCAACTTGTCGCCGATGACCAGTCCCTTGCAGTGCTGCAACACGCGCCACACGCAGCGGTAGAAGTCTTTGGGAACCTTGGTCAGTGCGCCTTCCATGCGGCGCTTTTTGGCCCAGCCGCCGCTGGCAGAGTCGCTCGCCGCCGTCTCTTCGCCGCTGGGTTCCACCAGTTCAGGAGCCACGGGCACGGCTGCCCACTGAATATTTTGCTGCTGGCGGATGTGCAGAGACTCCTGCTGGAAGAGAATGTCGTTGAGTTGTTCATATTCCAGCAAGACTTTGTAGAGGCGCGTTTTCACCTCAAACGGGCTGAGCTGCATCAAATGCTCGTAGGCTTCATCCTGCGTCACGTCCAGTTCTCGCGCCAGTTCGCTAGTAATTAGCAGGATTAGATAGCCGACGCGCAGCGTGAGCACGCCCTTAAACAGGTGCGGGTCGGTCTTGATCAGCATACTCAGGTAGACCAGGATTTCCTGAGTCAGGGGGCGATCGCGCACGTCCTGCCGTACAAACTCGCGGATCTTGTCCATGATTTCAAAGGTGGACATGGGGCTGGTCATCAGCGAGTCTTCGCTATAGGACTTGCCGACTGCAATTTGCTTTTGCCGCACGAGGATATCTGTCACCGCGTCCGACAGGTTCACGTCCACCTTATCGAGCAGGCCCGCCGCCTGACGGATAATGCCCCACAGCCGCAGTTGGCTGGCCTTGGCATAAATCTCGTCGAGCAGATCGGCAACGGTGAGCGATCGCCCTGGCCCGCCAAAGCCCGTGTCAAACGCCAGCCCCTCTAGCCGATTCAGCGCCTCCAGCACTTCGATTTGCTCGTAGAGGTTTTCGGAATGGCGCAGGCGTTCTAGCAGAGCGGGCACATCCGTTTCACGCTCCAGGCGAAACTCTTCGGCACTGCTGAGCGGGTGGTTTCGGTCGGGGCGCAGCGTTAGGAAATAGGGGGTGGGCAGGGCATCCTGCACGGGTGAGGTCTCAAACACAAATTCGTGGATGAAATCGAACCGCTCGGTGCCTGCGGTTCGCATGAGTTCCTGCAAGCGGCCCAGCGTAACGGGAATGCCGCCGCAGTGCCCGTCGCGTAGCTCGCTAAATAGCTCCAGCAGTGGCTCTTTGTCGCGCAGCATGTCGTGGGTCAGCAGCAGCGTCATGGTGGGGCGGCCGAGGCGATTCCAGTGTCGCCAGATGTAGGCCACCTCAGCGCGGATTTGGGACACCAAGATGTGGTAATCGAGCGTTAGATAAAACTGCTGCTGGTCCAGAAACGACGGCAAAAACACCATCGTTTCGCCCTTGATCTTGAAAATGCGGGAGGTGGTGAGGCTCCGCAGGCGGCGGATAGGGCGACCGCTCAGGCCCAGTTTGTCGTTGCGCCCGATCTGGGTCAGCACATCCGAAAGCTGGCCCGAGGTTCTCACCTGGGTTGGGTCGATCTGGCTGGGCGTTTGTGTGGCTACCCCAAAGGCGGCCAGTTCTGCCTGGAGTGCCTCATCTTCGGCTAGCAGGGAAATTTGCACCAGGGGTCTGGGATGCTGACCCAGGCGCAGGTGTTGCCCCAGGGGGTCGAGGTCGCCGGGGGCAATCAGCCCTTCCTGGAGGAGCCGACCGAGGAGATAGAGGCTCTGGGCCCAGACGAGGGGCAGGTTGTCGTTGGGCAAGCGGGTTTGGCTGCCGGGGTGTTCGCGTTCGGGGGCGATCGCCTCTTGTGGCACGTAGTAAAGCTCTGGCAGCAGTTTCAGCCCATCTTTCTCCACGCGCACTGCGTCCAGCTTTTGGCGATAGTCTTCGGCTTGGGTGGTGTCGCCGCGAAACAGCGCGTCCAGATACAAGTAGGTGAAGAACAGCGGCCACTCGCACTCAATATGCTCAAAGGCTTTCAGTTCCCACGGTTCATAGTGCAGCCGCGTCGGGTCTTCGATGACGGTCTGGTGACCATCCCGCAGGAATCGCTTGCAGCCGTAGCGGCCCTGGAGTTTGGTCACGACGTTATTGCGAGTCCGTTCCACTAGGCTCAGGTCTTCGACCGCGAAGGCGGGATAGCCAATGACACTCAGCACCGCCGCGTCTACTTCCTTGGATGCCGACTCGCGGGGCAGCAGCGATTCCAGCGTGTTTCGGGCGCGGGCAATTTCGTCCGGCAGGACATGGATAATGGACGACTGGCTGCCGCGCACGCCAAACAGGTCGAGGCCGCTAATCGCCTCCAGCGCCGCCTTGGCCATGCCGACCGAGCTGGCGTTTAGCTCTGGATTGCCGTGGTTAATTTTGTTGCCGCGCTCCCAGATGCCGTAGTCGGGGGTGCGGTAGGCGCGGCCAATGTAGTAGACGAGGTTTTGAATAAAGTTCACCTCGTCCAGCGTGAAAATAATTTGCAGCCCCGAAGCCGTCATCTGCGACAGCATCAGCAGGTAGATCGAGGTGGCATCGATTTGCAGGTGGCCCCAACCGTCGTCGCCGACCACTGTGTTGGTCGTTGCCAGGTCGTATTTGGCGTGGAGCGCATCGAGTGGGTGCTGGGTTTGTTTGAACTTTTCAACCTTGTGCGCCTGCCGCATCATGGCAAACAGCAGCCCGCGCATCAGCTTGACGACGCTCTGCTCTAGCTCATAGCAGCGCCCCCGGTCTTCCCCAATGCGGCGATAGGCCAGCGCCAGCCCCCACACGCAGAGGATGCTGTATACGTTGTCGCGCACCCAGGCATCGGTGTAGTTGCCGTGGGAATTGATGGCGGTGCTGGCGGGGAGGAGTCCGGTGACCGGGTGCTGCCGCGCCAGGATAATCAGCTTTACCTCTTCGTAGTAGCGGTCAAGCTGGGACTGGAGGGTGCGAAGCGCATCGGAGGACGACAGACCCGACGGAGAGAAAGCTGGGGTGGACATAACCGCTGTGGCAGAGTTCAGGTTGCTTGCCGGATTGATTGCCGCATTTATTATTGAGCGTTTGCCGAATGTGGATCGCAGCACAGCTAGCAGAAAGTCGCAGGATGCAGTGCTGGCGCTGGCAGGGCGAAGCGCCTTTGGGGTTGGCTCTCTGGTTCAGCATACAAAGCTGAAGGCGATCGCCCAGATCAAAGCTAAATGAATCAAGCCAAAGGTTTATTAAAGACGGCAAATCGGGAAATTTTTCGTGAAGTGTTATGGAACCTGCGTACTCCCATTATTAAGCTTATTGAGCAATGTGCAAGCTTTCGCAGCAGCGCTGAAAAAGAGAATCGCTGCACAGCAGGCTGCACAACGACTTTGAGAGATTGAGTTGAAGGATTAAGTTGAGAGATTGAGCAGAAAGATTGAGCTGAGAAGTCTCTCTGAGCAATCCTTAATAGCTGTCTTCTCCGGCGATCGCCCCGGCTTCGTCCGACTCCGCTGGGCTGGGGAAACCGCTCTGGGCGATCGCCGCTTCCCGAATGGCCTGCCAGTGACAAAACAGGTCTAAACCGCTGAGGTTGGCATTGAGATAGGTTTGAACGGCTTGGTCAAGCTCTTGCTGCGTTTGGGGAACGGGAATCTGGCACACAAAATCTGCCATGAAGACCTCCTTGGCGATGGGTCGCAAAACGACAAAGCTGAGGCGATGTTTGGGTTTTCAGAAAACTTTTCAGAAAACTTTTCAGAAAACTTTCAGAACAGCCCATGTGCTTATTGTAGTCAGGGAATCTTGAAATAGTATCAAAAGCTACAGTTTTTGAGACATTATTACAATTTCTCTAGAAATGCAACACATTCGACATGGGGCGTTTGCGGAAAGAAATCGACGGGCTGGGCGCGGGTGAGGCGATAGGTTCCGTCGGCAGAGAGTCTCTTCAGGTCGCGGGCTAGGGTTGCCGGGTTGCAGCTCACGTAGGCAATGCGGCGCGGCAGTTGGCTGAGCAGCGTTTCCAGCACTAAGGCATCGCAGCCCTTGCGCGGCGGATCGAGCAGCACGACATCCGGTTGTTCGTCCAACTTGGGCAGCAGTTCTTCGACCGTGCCCGCCTGGAACATCGCGTTGGCAATGTTGTTTTGATAGGCATTGGTCCAAGCTTGCTGAATCGACTCCGGATGGAGCTCGATGCCGATCGCCCGCTTGACCTGTCTAGCCAGGGGCAGGGTAAACGTGCCGATGCCGCAGTAGGCATCTACTAGGATTTCGTCGCCCTGGAGGTTGAGCTCGGAGGCGATCGCCCCCAGCAGAGCCTCCGCCTGCTCCGTGTTCACCTGAAAAAACGTCGTCGGCTGAATCTGAAACTCCAGCCCTGCAAAGATTTCCCGCAAATAGCTGCGCCCCGCAATGCAGCGCATCTCTGGGCCAAAAATCACGTTCGTCTGCGCCGGATTTAGATTCAGCGCCACGCCCACCAGGTCGGGATAGCGCTGGAGCCATTCTTCCGCCTGCTCGACCAGCCCCACCAGCCCTGCCTCGGCGCTCACCAGCGTCAGCAGCATTTCCCCAGTGTGTCGCCCAATCCGCAGCCCCAGATGGCGCAGCTTGCCCCGATGCAGCCGCTCGTCGTAGATGCTCCAGCCGCGGGTTTGAATATCCTGCTTCACCTCCGCCAGCAAGGGATTCAGCCGCGCATCCTGAATCGGGCACTGGTTTAGATTCACCAACTGGTGGCTGCCCTTCTGGTAGTAGCCAGCGCGAACCTGGCCCGACTCGCCCCGGTCGAGGGGGTAGGTGGCTTTGTTGCGGTAGTTGAGGGAAAGCGCGGGGGAGGGGGAAAGGGGCAGAATGGGGGAGACTGGGGGATTAGCAAAGCCGCCGATGCGCTCTAGGTCTTGGGTGACGAGGTTTTGCTTGGCGACAAGCTGGGCGGCATAGCTGAGGTGTTGCCACTGGCAGCCGCCGCACTTATCGGCCACGATGCAGGCGGGCCGGATGCGATCGCCCGATGGTTCCAATAGCTCATGCAGCTTGCCCTGGGCGAACTGTGGCTTGACGCGGATTAGGCGGGCGATGAGGCGATCGCCCACGGCCGTATCCGGCACAAACACCACCCGCCCGTCCACGCGCCCCACGCCGTCGCCGCTGTTGCTCAGGTCAGTAATCGTCAGTTCCACCAACTCGCCCTGCCGCCAGCGAGAGGGGGTATTGGGCTGGGCTGGTTGGGCGAGGGGGTCGGGCATGGGAGCAGATCAAACTGGATTAGTTTGAAGGAGAGGGTTGATGCTGGAGACGCTTGGCGGGTGCGTGCAGGCTTGCCAAACTTCTCTGGACGGTGGCAGTTTCGGGGTGGGTCTTGCCGAGCCGCTGCTCTAGAATTTCGAGCGATCGCCGATAGAGTGCTTCTGCCTGCTCTGTTCGCTCCTGATCCTGATACAGGTTGGCCAGATTGTAGAGACTGGAGGCGACTTTGGGATGGTCGTCTCCAAGCTGCTGCATTCGGATTTCGAGCGATCGCCGATAGAGTTTTTCTGCCTCATCATAGCGGCCCTGCACCTTATACAGCAGCGCCAGGTTGTTAAGACTGGTGGCCACGTCGGGATGGTCGTCCCCAAGCTGCTGTCTGCGAATTTCGAGCGATCGCCGATACAGATCCGCTGCCTCCTCATAGCGGCCCTGCACGCGATAGAGCGTTGCTAGATTGTTCAGGCTGCGGGCGAGTTCTAGGGGGTCGATGCCCGGCCGCTGGCGGAGCTTGAGCGATCGCAGATAGAGCATCTCGGCTTCGTCGTAGCGGCCCTGATCCTGGTATAGCCCTGCCAAGCTGTGGAGGTCGGTGGCCACGTCGGGATGCTCGACCCCGTAGAACCGTTCATCAATGGCGAGCGATCGCAGATAGAGCGCCTCGGCCTCGTCATAGCGGCCCTGATCTTGATACAGCCCTGCTAGGTTGTGCAGATCGGTCGCCACTTCTAGATGGCGCGGGCCATAGACCTGCTCATCGAGGGTCAGCGCCCGCTGAAACAAAGGTTCCGCCTCGCAGTAGCGCCCCTCCGCTTGGTAGAGCAGGGCCAGGTTGTTGAGGGCGGTGGACACCTCAGGATGCGTCGGCCCCAGATGTTGTTCTCGCAACTGGAGCGATCGCCGAAATAACGGCTCTGCTTCGGCATAGCGCCCCTGTTTCTGGTAAATCGTGGCTAGGCGATCGAGGCTGCTGGCCAGATCTAGCGAATCGGCCTGCCGCAGTTGCCCCAAAAGTCCCTCAAACTCGGTCGTCAAATGCCGCAGATCCTTCTGAGCATCGGCACTGGCCAGCACCTCCAGCGCGGGCAGCAGGTAAGTTTTGAGTAATTCCAGGTCGCTCATGCCATCCGCCCGCGCTGACCGAAACTGCTGCACCAGTTGCAGCGCCTGGAACCGGGCATCCTGAAGTGGCGTGGTTGCGCCGTCCTCTTCGTCAGCGACATCCATAGAATCGCTCCACACCACCTCCGTCAGCGCCAGTCGGGGGCTAAACCAGCTATTCATATCCGGCATGGCGTGGATGGCGGTCTGAAAAAAGCTGGGAGTCATCCACCAGATCTGGCGCAGGGGAAGGCTGGCGTAGCGATCGCGGTGATAGTTGAGCAGTCGCAGCGCCTCTTCGAGCGGCACCTGGGGACTAAAGGCTCTGGCAAAGCCCGTAATCGAGGCCACTCCGGGCGGCAACTGGCTAAGGCGCTCCAGCAGATCGGCCACGGCGATCGCTGGCGACTGGTTTGGCCGTAGCTCTAGGTCATACACCGGAATACCTCGCGGCTCCAGCGCGGCCCGCACCCGATTCATCACTTCCTGCCGCGAAAACTCCGAGCTATATTCCACCCGCGCCATGCCCGGCATCTCTCGCCCGCCCCACAGCACCAGTCGGGCGCTAATGTCAGCAATGCTGCCTGTTGATGGGGAAACTGGGTCTGCCATTGTCGCTAAATCGTGCCTCCAGGAAAACGACCCTGCCCATCGGCTTCCAGGTGACCCTGCCGACCCAAAATATCCACGACCATTGGGTGTAGCCCAAACCAGCGCTGGCCGTTAAACTCCTGCACGGCCCGCGAGTTCAGCAGGGAATACATAACCGGGTCGGTCATTTGGGCTTCCTGGTCGCCTGCATAGATTCGCTTCATGCGATCCACCTTGTGGTCGTAGGTCACGACTTCTCGATCATAGGGGCTTTGTCCCAGTCGCCGCTCATAGTCGCTGCGGAGGTTGACGATTGCCGCATCCAGGTCTGTGGCGCTGATCTGAGCGGCGGCCCGCAACTGGGCCGTGTCGGCGGCATAGTTGACCAAGGCGAACAAATCGCGCAGGTTGCCCCCAGAGGCGATCGCCACTCGCAGCCACTGGTTTTTTTCAAACAGGTTCAAATCCATCCGCGCCTGCAAGACTTTGCCCACAGCTAGGGAGCCAGGGCGATTCAGCTTGTGGTGGGGGTCGTAGACGGGCGTATCGGGAATCACAAAGCTGCAATCCATCGGGAAGGGCAGTCGCGGCGCAGCGGAGGAGTAGTACAATCCAATGGGCAGCGTAAAAATCAGATGCGTCCGCAAGTCCTGGAACAGGTTGGCATAGGTGACGAACAGTTCCTCGGTGCGCTCGGTGGGGATGCCTGCCCGGTCAAAGTCTTCGCCTACAAATAGCCACTCGTGGCCGCTGGCCAATCGGAGGTGCTGGTTGCACTCATCCAGCAGGGCGTTGGCGATGTCGATCAGCTTGATCAAGCGGCTGATGCGATATTCCACCACTTCGACTTTGCGCGTGGCGGCAAACTTGATTTCGCTCTTGAGGTTGGCAAATAGCCCCAACACCTTGCCCCAGAGCGAGTCTGCCGGAAGGCCTGCGCCTGCTTCCAGTTGCATGGCGGCATCCTGGGCCTGCGATCGCATCTCGGTTTCTGTGGCAAACCAGTCCCAAATCTCCCGAAGCCGCTGGTCTGATGGACGCTTGCCTGCGCCGCCTTGGTTTACGGGACGCGCCGTTCGCTCCGTTACCTCAGCCATCATCAACAGCAGCACATCCAGCGCTCGAAAATTGCCCGGATCGAGGGCCGTCATGGCGCTAAACCGGATGGCGCGAAACTGATCCCGGACGTGCGCCAGCAGCCGCGAAATCTCGGTCGATTTGCCCACGCCGCGATGCCCCATGACGCAGGCTTTGAAGGGAATCCCGTCGGCATAGGCCCGCCGCAAGCGCATCTGAATCCGCTGCATCCGGTCGCCACCCCGGACTTCGTTTAGCTCTTTGCGGTAGAAAGCTTTGAGTTCTTCAATGGTTTCCAGCGGCGCTTGCTGGAGCGTGCGATAGACCTCCGAGAGCGATCGCGCGGGGGTGTGTTGCAAAAGCCGGGGACTGGGGGTCATGGCTGGGAAACCGTTGGGGAACCGCTAAAACCGCTGGGGAGACGGCTACAGTTGTCATCCTACTCTGGTTGTCCCGCCCCGATGCGTCTGGCTTGGCACGTTAGGGGTAGGCGGCTGGGGGCTGGACGTTGCGAGATCGCTCATCCAGGGGGGGTAGGTGTGTTTAGTGGCGAACTGCATAGACGGTGTTGTGGGCGGTGTTTTGGCTCAGCCCAGCCGTCTGCGGATGGCTTTGACCTGCACGGCCCGTCCTGCCAGGGTTGCGGTATCTTTTTCAAGCTGCACGTATATTTTCCCCGACAGCGCTTTTTGCAGCCCCTCGCGCTCATAGACCCGGATCTCTTCTGTGCCCTCGGTTTCTAGCGCATCCTGGCGGAGCCGATAGCCCAAGTCCGAGAGGATAGGGTCTAGCTGCTTCCAGAAGGTCTTCTTGCTTTTGAAGGGCAGCTCGACGGACACCGAGCGATTGAAGTAGGCCCCGATTAGCCCGCCCAGCAGGCCGCCCATCAGCCCGACCTGCTGCGGAACCCCTGCGATCGCCGTGTCCAGGGATAGCGCTGTGACCAGCGTAAACACAAGCGCAGTGCTGGCGAAGTAGTACAGAAATGTAGCGGTGAAACCGGGGCCAAACTGCATGGTGCGATCGCCTCAAGCGGAGTCTCTGGATGGGTTTAAATCTCTAGATCTAGACCTCCAGAAACTATCACGCTTGAGGCGTACAGTTCAACTTATTCACGCATGACTAAGAGCGGGTAAAGCCAAATTGAGTAAACCGCAGAGGACTGGATGCACCTCGATTCATTTCTGCAAATTAATGGGCAAATGAATGGGCAAATGAATGAGGAAATCAACGAGTCAATGAATGGCGGATTTTGGAATGGCGGATTTTGATTCTCGGCTCATTGAGGCTTCAGGTAAAACACGCCCCGATAGCGCAACAAAAGTGCCGAATTAGGGACTTCCTGGGGTTTCGATAAATGTCCCTGGAAGGCGATCATGCTGCCGCGATATTTTCCGAAAATGATCGATAATTGGGCGATCGCCTCAGCAGACTCAAACTCGGGCTGGGAGTTAGATGAAAAGGAATTCATGGGGGCTTCTCCTGATTTGAATAAAGACCTGGAGTGGTCTTTGGGGGTGTGTTTTGACCTATTTTTGAATTCAGTCCGATTCACCAAGATTCCAGGACGGCGCTCGTGTTTGCTGTCGCAATGGGGTGTGATTTCAATCACGATTGTTGGAGCGCGGCGAGATCGATGATTGCTCCAAGATTGCTCCAAAATGAGCAGCGTGCCATGTTCTTTAGTCCTTAAACTGGCTCATGCTCAGCCCATCCAAGCCGGGACAGAGGGCTGATGCAGAGTGGTGATTAGGTCGGAGGGTTGGGACTGGAGTGCCACCGGGTGCAGGTCAAACAGAAACTCGCCAAAGTCTGCCAGCGTGTCCAGCCCGGTCAGGTTCATCATCACTTCGACTACCAGCCAGCCAGCGGTTTTTTGAAGGAGGCGTTTCCAAGGGGTGTTCATAGCGTGATCCTCGGCAAGCGACTTTCCTGTGCCTACAAAGATTTATCGGCTGCGCCAGACGGAGTTATGCATCTTGGCAAGGATCGGGCTTCAGGCTGCGGGTCTGGCTTTGTGATCGAGGCTTTGTGAGCGATCTGGGAATGAACGTCGGGAAACGAAATTTGCAGCACGTTCGAGATAGGATTTTCGAGATTTGCGAACTATTTGCGAAATTTGCGAAACATTGAGAAGGGCTGTCGTTGCCCGCAGTCATCCTCTAGATTGGAGTCCACGAGTAGATTGGAGTCCACGAGCGATCGCCCCCAAATTGCAACAGCCCACCGGACAGAAACTCTGATCCCAGATGGCGCGTCAGGGATCTTGCGTTTGCAATGGGTTTAGCGATCGCCCCAGAAATCTTTCCAGCAATAGGGTTACGGTGCCGTGGTGAAATTCGACTTTCTGCGTCAGCAGCCTCGCAAACTGCCTGCTTCTCGTCGGTCTGCTGCGTTGCGTCGGCACGGGATACGCCAGCCGCGCCTGTGGCAGACTAGGTTGTTGGGCTGGCTGGGGTTGCCGCTGTTGGCAGGCGGGATCTATGGAACCCTGGCCAGCGACACCGCAGCCCAGTCCAAGCAGCCAGCCAGGATGCAGTCTGCGGCAATTGGGGCCGCCTGGACTCCCAACCTGGCGCAGGCAGCACCCGTGGGGGAACTGGTCACCCAGGGCAGGCAACTGGTGATCAACGGTCAAACTCTGCCGGGGGCGTGGACGGTCTGGCAGCGGCGGGTCGGTGTGGCGGATGTAGACCTGGCTCAGACGCTTGGCGTTCATTTGTTGAGCAATGCTGCGCCTCAGCAGCAGCCCGTACAGTGGTTTACAGAGCCGTTGCAACAGCCGCTCGTGTTAGGAAGCTGGCTGACCCCGCAGCATCGCTATGTGGATGTGACCGATCTGGCGCGATCGCTCGGCTGGAATGTCTCCGTCAACGGGCCATCGTTGCAAATCGTTACCCCGCGAGGGCAGATTAGTAATGTGCGACAAGGCAAGCAGGCCTGGGGCGATCGCCTGGTGGTAGATTTGAACCGGCCGATTCCCTGGCGTGTGGCCGAGGAGGCGACGAGTTTTACCGTGACGCTGGACGGGGCGATCGATCCCGCGATGGCCCAGCAGCTTGCTGAAACGCTCAACCGCGAACCGGGCAATGTCATCACGGGGCTGACGATTTCCACGGCG
>NZ_DVEA01000102.1:0-11709 GCF_015295965.1 Thermoleptolyngbya sp. M55_K2018_002 | reverse complement strand
CCCATCGAAGCAGCATTCCTCCCAATGAGATTGGCGGGGCGATCGCCCCTCAGTCTTCTCCACCTCCGTCGTCTGCCGCAGGGATTGCTGCTGAGTCGGAGGAGCTATCGGACAGCCTGTACATTCCGCAGCCGCAGAAGCCTGAGTCGGCCCGCCGCGTCCGCAGTCTGAAACGCCAGCAGCAGGCCCGGGCGATCGCCGAAGGTCGCCTGACGCAAATTGGCGAAGAACTGCTGGGACTGGCGGATGATCTGCGATCGCTCAATCCAGACCTGTCGGACTCGCTCGACGATGCCTGGAGCAACGTGGAACAGGCGCTGGAGATGCTGCTGGACGAGGCGGCGTGGTAGGAGAGGGAAACGCGGCGGCAGGCTGGCATGAGTGGGAGGCTGGAAGGATTAGGAGCGCTGGCTTCCGCGCCCCATCACGCTCGCCTGCTCTTGCGGCTGCAATACCCAACCAGTGCGGCAAATAGCCCCATGCCAGCGACATACTTGAGCAGGTCGGGCACAGCGGGGTTGGGAGAAAAGAAGCCTTCGATAATGCCCGCGATGACCAACAGCGGAACCACGCCGTACATCAACTGGGCGGCCTGGGTGCCGTAGCGCTTGAGCGCATCGACGCGGCGCATCGGCCCCGGAAAGAGGAGGGCACGAGCCAGCAGCAGCCCTGCGCCCCCTGCTAGAAAAATGGCGGGCAGTTCTAGCGCTCCGTGGGGAAAGACAAAGGCCCAAAAGGGGAAGGCAAGATTGTTTTGCCCCACCAGCGCAGCGATCGCCCCGATATTGATCCCGTTTAGCAGCAGAATGTAGACCGTCGCCAATCCTGCCGTGATGCCGCCCGCCGCCGCCGCAAAGGAGACCTTCAGATTGTTCACCATGATATTGCTGGCGGCGTAGGGTTCCACGCCGACGATCGACCCCATCCAAAGCTCCTGGCGATCGCGCACCTGGCGAATAATGGAGCTAGGCACCATCAGTTCGATAAAGCTTGGATCGCGCCAGGAGTACCACCAGGCGACCAGGGCCGCCAGCACAAACACGGCCGTTGCCAGCACGATGTATCCCGCGCACTGCTGCACCACCGCCGGAAACCCCGATTGGTAAAACTGGCGCACCGCCTCCCACTCCTGCCGCCGCAGCCCTTGATAGACCTGGGCATAGCCGCGTGTGGTCAAGGATTGCAGTTCTTGGGTCAGGCGGGGGCTGATCTGCTGGGCGCGGGCCAGATCGCCCGACACGGCTCGATAAAGGCTGGCAAGCTGATGAATTTCCGCCGCCGTCAGCGACTTTAGCCCGCGCCGTTCCGCCTGTTGCAGCAGACGGTCGAGGTCGTTCCAGCTTGATTCTCGGCGGGCAGTCCAGCGGCGAATGTCCATGTTGGGGTCAGCGAGGGGAGGGAGCCGGAGCGGGCAAAACGTCCGTTGGAGAACGCATCTTAGATTTCAGGAAATTGCAAAAGGGTGAAACTCTGCCGATGCGTAGACTACGATAGCATCAGTCCTTTGCGCTCTGGTGGGCTGCTTGCCAGCCTCGTTCGATTTTATGACCCTCAGCCCTAGCTCCGGCCCAAACTCTCCTGACCTAACCCAGCCGCTTACCGTCGGCAACGCGGTAAACGTTGGCTTTCGGCTGTATGGAGCCAAGCTCAAGCCCTATTTGTGGTTGGCCACCCGATCTACGCTATGGGTTTTGCTGCCCATTATGTTGGCGATCGCCCTGGGTCTGTTTTATGCCACGACGCAGCGCTACTTCGCCACCCTGGGGCTGGTGATTCCGGCGTGGGTGGTGCTGATGGTGTTTTGCTCAGCCCGATCCTACTCGCTATCGGCGGCGATCGCCCGTCTGGGCTTTGGCGATCTGACCCAACAGCCGGAGAGCATCGAATCGGCCTGTCGCTATACCCGCGCCCGCCAGTGGCAGTTTTTGTGGGTCTATGTGCTGCTGTTTTTGCTGGGAGCCGCAGTATCGCTGCTGTTTTACATCGTGGCAGCCGTAGTGGTCGTCGTTATGCTTGTGTTTGTCGGCGGCACAGACTTTTTGCTCAATCCCCAGTCGGCAGCGCTGGTGAACCCGGGACTGATTCTCCTGGCGTTTCTGGTCTTTTTGGGAATCGTCGGACTGCTGATTTGGATGCTGACCTGGTTTAGCATCCGATTCTCGGTGCCCGATCTGCCGCTGGCAGTGGAGCCAGGACTGAAGGCAACCCAGTCGCTAGGGCGCAGTTGGGAATTGACCCATAAAAACGTCGGGCGAATTTTCCTGATTTTGCTGGTGACGTGGATCGCCACAATCCCGCTGCAATTTGTGATTCAGATTGTGCTAGGCATTGCCCAAGAAGCGATCGTCCGCATCTATCCCGAAAATTCTCCCCTCTATGGCCTGCTCACGTTTGGCAGTAGCTTCCTGATTAGCCTGCTGCTGGGCATTTTTACCCTACCGCTCTGGCAGTCGATCAAAGCCACCATTTACTACGATTTGCGCCGTCGCCGAGAGGGGCTGGGGCTGCAACTGAGCAATCCCGAACTCGACAATGGGGACTTTGGCTCTACCGATGTTCAGGACTCCGCCCCCCCTCGATGAGGCTCTATGCGCTTTTTTAACCGGGTCAATCTGCATACGCCCGAAAGCGTGGAGCTAGAGTTTTCGCTGGCGGGCATCGGCAACCGGGCGCTGGCGCTGCTGATTGACTATCACATTGTGGCGTTGTCGCTGCTGGGTTTCTCGATCCTCTGGATTTTTTTGTCAACTCAGTTGATGAGCTATTTGCTCCAGCGGGAGGGCGACTTTAGCGCGGTGCCGCCTTGGCTGCTGGCGGTGTTCATCCTGGGCACGTTTGCCATCTATGCGGGCTATTTCATCGGCTTTGAGGTCTATCGCCAGGGACAAACGCCGGGCAAGCGCTTCGCTAAAATTCGCGTCATCCGCGACGACGGCCGCCCCATTGGACTGACGCAAGCGGCGCTGCGATCGCTCTTGCGCCCTATCGACGACTTTTTCTTCATCGGGGCGCTGTTCATCCTGTTTAGCAAACGAGAAAAGCGCATCGGCGATTGGGTCGCTGGAACCATCGTGGTGCAGGAAACAGGTCGCCGCGCCAAGCCCAGCCTGGCCCTTTCCGACCGCACTCAGCAGCTTGTTGCCCATTTGCCCACGCTGGCCAACCTGCGGAACCTGCACCCCGACGACCTCGCGGTCATTCGTGAATACCTCGACCGCCGCAAGGACCTGACCCGCAAAGCCCGCCACGACCTCAGCCTGACGCTTGCCCGCCAAGTGCGATCGCGCATTCAGCTAGAAGCCATTCCCGACGGGTTGACCTCGGATGAGTTTCTGGAAGCGGTGTACTTGGCGGTCGTTCAGGCATAGACCCTACGCCTCGATCACCACGCGCAAATTCCCCCGTTTTTTCACGACGCGGCAGCCCGTTGTATTGCCGACGCGCTCAAACGCCAGGTCGAGTAGGGTGCTGCCTACGCGCAGGTTTTGCAGCGACAGGTGGTGGATCGAGTCGGGCAGCACCGGGTCGAGAATTCGCAGGTGGTTGGCGGGGGCATTGGGCACGGGGTTGATCATCAGTTGCACCAGATGAAACATCGTGCCCGTGGCCCAGGCTTGGGGTGAACAGGCGACGGGATATTGCACCGGGGCTGTGCCGGGGGTGCGCTCGTAGCCACAGAACAGTTCTGGCGGGCGACAGTAGGGCTGTTGCAGCGTCATGTCCAGCAGTCCTTGGGCAATTTCTAGTGCGGCATCGGTAAATCCGAGCGATCGCAGTCCCAGGGCAATCAGTCCGTTGTCGTGGGGCCAGACCGAGCCGATATGATAGCCCATCGGGTTGTAGGCAGGCGACAGGCTGCTGAGGGTGCGGATGCCCCAGCCGCTAAACAGGTCGGGCGCTTGCAGCCGTTCCGCTACGCTGCGGGCTTTTTCTGGGTCAAAGATCCCCAACCCCAGGCAGTGGCCAGGATTAGACGTAATGCTGTCCACGGGCTTGCCATCCCCATCCAGCGCCAGCGCACAAAAATCCAGGTCGTCTACCCAAAAGTCTCGGTTGAACCGGATTTTGAGATCCTGCGCTTCGGCCTGCCAGCGATCCGCTAGGTCAAACCGTTTGTAGAGCCGAGCAATGTCGCTGAGGCGGAGCTTTGCGGCATACACATAGGCCTGCACTTCGCACAGGGCGATCGCTCCCTGCGCCATTTGGCCATGCCGATCGACGATGCAGGTGTCGGAGTCTTTCCAGCCTTGGTTGGGTAGGCCTTTGCGCGATCGCCGATTGTAGCTGAGATAGCCCGTTTCGCGGCAGGACTGGTCGATCCACTCCATTGCGGCCAGGGCATTGGGCCAGAGACGATCCAGCGTGTCGCGGTCGTGCGTCCAGGCATAATAGTCGGCATAGAGCAGCAGCCATAGCGGGGTCGCGTCTACTGTGCCGTAGTAGGGCGTGTGGGGAATCTCCTGGCAGCGGGCTAGTTCCCCAAAGCGCAGCTCGTGGAGAATTTTGCCGGGGGCTTCGTCGCGCCAGCCATCGTCGGCTTTGCCCTGATAATGCGCCAAGACGGTCAGGGTTTCGCGGGCGATCGCCGGGTCGAGGATCAGCGTTTGCATCGCCGCAATGATGGAATCACGCCCAAACAGCGTAGAAAACCAGGGTACGCCCGCCGACAGCGCCTTGCCCTGCTCAAAGGTCTGCCGCAGCAGGTAGATGTCTTGCTCCGCCCGCTCCAAAATCTGGTTGATGTCTTTGTTGTCGGTGCGGATGCGCGTCGTGGCGGCGTGCCATTCGGTTTCCTCCAGTTGCTCGGCGGCCTTTGCCTGCACCAGCGTCGTCGGCGGGCTGACTGTAGACACCAAGCGCCCATTCATCCGCATTTCTAGTCGATAGCCCACCTTCATGGTCTGGTGAGAGGCTAGGTCTACATACCAGAGGGCGGTGTAGCCCTTAAGGAAACTGGGGCGCTGATGCAAAAACTGGATGTGCGATTCCGTCAACACGCCGTCGCGCCCCTGATAGGCCAGCGTTAGTTCCGTCGGGTCAGGGACAGAGTTATGGGCAAAGCGGGGCTGTCCGTTGCTGTCGGCATCGCCAAACCCGGTCGGCGGCATCACCCGGCGCAGCAGTTGCCCGCGATCGCCCCGCTGAAAGCCGCGAATTTCAAACAAATCCAGAAAATCGGCATCAAAGCTGAGGCTCATTTCAAAACGCACAGGCATCGTGCTGTAGTTAGTCAGCGTCAATTCTTCAAACAGACCGCCATTCAGCACGATTTCACGCTCAATGCCGAGGGTGTCGGCGGGCAGGGTGTCGTCGATCAGCGGGTTGGTGCAGAGGGCAGAAAAGGCGAATCCCTTGGTGGCATTGCTGCTCAGCAATACAGGCGATCGCCCCTCGATTTGCAGTTCCAGACGGCTGAGAAACCGTGTATCTCGGCAAAATAGGCCTAGGCTGGCGACGGTGCTATCGTCCAGCCGTCCCGAAATGTTGCCCAGCGTATCGATAATCAGAAACAGGTCATCGTCTTTGAGTGTGAGCGTCGGCTGGGGGCGATCGCTCGTCACACAGGTCCACTCCGCCACAGGTGCTTGATTTGCGGGCACAAAGGTACGTCCATCAAGTTCAATCAGGTCGGGCATAGTCTCTGGAGAAATCAGGGTTTAAGGGCGATGGATCAAGGTTAGGAAACCGGTCTGAAAGACAGAACCTTCGGGGTTAGATTTCCCTAAATTCCCCTGAATTCGGAGGAACTAAGGTCATCTCAGGCATAGTCGTCACGGGGGCATCCCAGTTATGCAAACTCGTCCTCATCCCCCAACCCCTTCTCCCAAAACGGGAGAAGGGAGGCTGGATTCAAAGTCCCTCTCCCAGAGCGGGAGAGGGATTTAGGGTGAGGGTTACAAAAGTGGGATGCACTCGTCGTCACACGCTTTCAGGAGTCACTTTTAGTCGTAGCCAGTAGCGATTCAATGCACTTGCAAATACTTTGAGAAAATCATCTCAAATCCGATTTGAAGCGCTTTTAACCCAGATTGGAACTGGGCAAAAGCGTTGTGTGATGATGGCAGATGTTACGAATTTGAGAGTGTGTTTTGCTCTCAAGTCCATCACCATTTGTGATCACCGTTCGTGATCGGCAAATGGGCAAGCTTAACAAATAAGTAAGGTCTGACCGAAACGGTTCAAACTTAGCAGTGCAATCTGAAAAGTTTCACCCGATGCTGCGCTAGATCTGGTACGAAGATACTTCGGCAAGTCCTACTGAAGGGACGCTTGCCAAACCTTCACCGTTCAGACCCTACCAAGTCAGACCCTACCAAGCTAGACAATACCAAGCTAGACAATACCAAGCTAGACAATACCAAGTAGCGATAGGCACTCGTTTTAGTGTGCCATGACTTTTTTAAAGTTAAGCTAAATCCTCAATAAAAGATTTTGAAGCGATGAGTTGTAGCAATATTTCAACTTAATTTAATAGCAGTTTCAAGACTTTTCAATTACGTCTGTTTGGCAGGCTTGAATCCTGTGAATGCTGCTCAGATTTTATAAAAAATTCAGATTATCAAAAATGCAGCAGCACGACTCAGGCTGAGGAGAAGCTTTGGGCAGATAACAATTTCGCCGTATTCGCAGCAGCTAGTCCCCGCGAAAAACTCAAAAGGAGCGCAGGCACACCTACACTCCTTTTGATTCCTTTGATCCCGTAGATGGGTCAGCCAGCCCAGCGCAGAAGGCAGCCAGTGCTGTTGCGCGTCCTATCTACGTTCTGGCATTTCAACCAGTATGCTAAGACACGTTCACTAGCGGCTGCTCCAGCGGCTCGGCGGGCAGTGAACTGAGGGCGGCTGCGGTGGTTGGAGCCATCGGAACCGACAGCAGATCGCCCGTGAGCGATTGTGCCAGCAGCCTGCGATAGAGGTCGCTGAGGCGAGCGGCCACTGCGCTCCAGCTAAAGTTTTGCTGGACTCGCAGAGAGGCCTGACGACGCAGACGGTGGGCCCATAGGTCGTCGCTGAGAATGCGGGCGATCGCCCCCGCAAAGCCGTCTACATCCTGTGGAGCCACCAGCAGCCCCGTTTCCTCCGGCACGACAGCAAACTTCAGCCCGCCAACATCCGACGCGACCACGGGCGTACCGCAGGCCATCGCCTCCAGCGCCACCAGCCCAAAGGGTTCAAACTGGCTGGGCACTACGCACACATCTGCGGCGGTGTAATACAGCGGCAGGCGATCGTGTCCGACCTGACCGACAAACTCCGTGACGGCGTTTAGCCCCAGTTCGGCTACAAGTGACTGGATGCGATCGCGCTCGTCCAGGCTCTCGGCATCGTCGGCCGCGCCCACCAGCAGCAGCCGCAGCGGTTCTCCTGCTAGGGTATCCATTTGCTTGATTTGGGCACAGGCTCGCACCAGTGTCTCAATTCCCTTGCGCGGGTCAAACCGTCCTACATGCAGCACCACGTTTTCCGAGGGCGACAGACCCAACTGGGCGCGGGCATCGCTGCGCGACATCTGGTGGAACACGTCCAAGTCAGTGCCACCGGGAATCACCTGCACGTTGCCGGGAGTGGCCACCAATTCCCGCAGGGTTTCTTGCTCTTGGGGGCTGGTTGCTACGACGCAGTTCGCGCCGACGAGCGTATGCCGCTCTACGGCCATGCGGTGGTCGGCAACCAGCGGCTTTTGCGCCATGCCTGCGTATTTAACCGCCGCTAGGGAGTGGTAAGTATGAACCAGTTGAATATTGCTCTCTTGCTTTAGTTGCAGCCCCACCCAGCCCGCGAGCCAGTAGTGGGTATGCACCAGCGGATAGTGAAATCCGTCCTTGGTCTGAAACTTGCGAAAAGCTTCGACAAAGGCGGGCATATGCTCCAACAGGTGATCGCGCGGGATAAACTCCTGCGGGCCAGCGACCAGACGAATCGTGCGGTGGTGGGGCGAATGCTGCACGATGGCTGGATCGTCGGGATTCGTCTTGCGGGTAAACACATCCACCTGCCAGCCAAGCTTGGCCAGCGCCTCGCTGATTTGATTCACGTATACCCGGCTGCCGCTGGCTTCTTCGCGCTGAAATTCCAGCGCCGGATCATTGTGAACCAGGATGAGGGCGATCGCCTGCCGCTGGGGCCCAGCAGAAAACGTTGCCCTGGGATGACGCGATTGGGATACGGGAGGGGTCTGGGACATTGCTAACCTCGTAGACTTGGATATCGTACCGGACACCGCAGCCGAGCCAACCCTCTAGCTGGGACAAGATCTTCCTGTCCGGTTGGACTGACCTCGCCAGTGAACCATCGGCGAACCGCTAACAATTCTGCTAACAATCCTGAAATAAGCCGTGATGTTCGTTAGGGTTCCTTTACACTGCCATATTGTGCCGTGTGGAGCGATTAAACGCTGTATCGAGCGTGCCGCTTTTTAAATTTTTCTCCAGGGGCATTGTATAGAGCAGAGGTACGCCAACGGTGTGCTAGGTCACGACATGAGCGATGTCTCGGAAGGGGTGAACGAAAAAATCAGGAACACGCGAGGGACGAACCGCCTAGAGTCGGCGTATCACCTTGCAATACATCTGCAAGGCAAAATGTCTGTAGCGCGAAGGGAAACACGTCAAAGCGTTATCAGTTAAAGCGCCATCACAGTTAAAGCGCCATCATCAGGGGAACTCAGACTACTTCAAGCGCGGGAATTGCGTTCCCGGACTAAAGTGCAAAGAAAGCACGACGCTTTACAAAACTGACTCTGCAATTTACAAAACCAGAACCCGATGCAGGCGGCTGGTACCTTGTGCTGACTCTGGGCTGACTCTGGGCTAATTATGGGCTGATTATGGGCTGAACTCAAGCTGGGGCCTGACTTGACCAGGGTCAACCTTATCTTGCGACTTAGAAGCCAACTCTGCGGCAACCCGGATAGACTGCCATCCCTGCGGCACTACAGATGCGCTGTAGGCAGCGCTACAGATATTAAGAGTTGCAACTTCAAAGCATCGCACGTTTGAAGGGTTGAGGCTTCGATCCTAGGGAAGAGTTCGCTCCTCAACCCTTGCGATAACCCCTGCTATTGGTCAAGGGTTACCCGGCCAGCTTTGGCTGCGGCAGGCTGAAAATTGCCGGACTGGTCAACGTGCGATCGCCCACCAGTTGGCGATAGACCTGCTCATAGCCATCGGTCATGCGCTGCACACTGAAGTTCGCCTGGACATGATCTCGACAGGCCCGACGATCGATCTGCGGAACCTGGGCGATCGCCGCCACACACTCCTCCACCGAATGGCAGAGAAAGCCCGTCTTGCCGTGAGCAATCACTTCGGACGTGGACCCCAGTTCCATCGCCACGACGGGCGTACCCGCCGCCATTGACTCCACCATCACCAGCCCAAAGGGCTCGCGCCAGGTGATGGGGAACAGCGTGGCGATCGCCCCGCCCATCAGCGCATTTTTCTGCTGATGATTGGCCTCGCCAAGATACTGGATCTGTTCGCCATCGATGTGGGGCTTAATCTGCTGCTCATAGTATTCCCGATCCACCACGTCGATCTTGCCTGCCATCTTCAGCGGATAGCCCGTTCTCTTGGCAATTTCGATGGCGTGATGGGTTCCCTTTTCGGGCGACAGCCGCCCCAAAAATGCCAGATAGGGGGGATCGCTCGGCACGGGATGAAACTTGTGGCTGTCTACATCAATCCCGTTATATACGGTGGCAACGTAGTTTAGCCCCAAGCGCGGCTCCCGCTGCGTGTTGGAAATGCTCACGTAGGGCTGCCGTCGGGCATAGGTGAACATCTTTTCATTGTCTGGCGTAAAAATGCCGTGCAGCGTGTGGATGGTTGGCGTTTTGACCAAATTTACATAGGGCAGCGCAGCACAGCCCACATGGGAATGAATCACATCGAATTCGTCAGCCCGTTCGTAAACCTGAGCCAGTTCCAGCATTTCGTAAATGCCGTATTCTTTCACCGTGTTGTCGAGGCGCAGCGCACGAGGATGAACCGATTCCAGATTCGCCAGCGTAATCGAATCTCCTGAAGCAAATAAGGTCACTTCATGCCCCCGCCGGACTAATTCATCCGTGAGCAAGCTCACCACCAGCTCTGTTCCACCATAGGTGGTAGGAGGCACTCGTTCCCAGAGCGGAGCAATTTGTGCAATACGCATGATTTGTCTCTCCTTTCACGAACATGGCTAGCCGTTTGATCGGGCTATTCGGTCTAGGAAATTCGCAGGAATTTAGCAAGAATTCTCAGGAATTTGTGTCTGCAATGCGCGATGGAAGCAAGCGAGTCGGCAGCATCGGCCGCCAGCGTGATACCAGTTAAAAAACCGTTTTCCGCGAAAGTTGATAGAGGCAAGTAGAGGCAGGGGACCCTGAATCTTGAGCTTCAGCGAAATCAACAATTCTGCTCTTTATCGGACTTCCACAACTGCGGATGGTTTTCTTTTAACGGTCAACATAATGTCTCGTCTTGTGTCGCAACTTTATCAGATGTATACGGCAGATCTACGCCCCCTAAGGAGGATTAAGAAGTTCCTGGGGGCGTAGAACAGAATTTAAGAAATATTCATGTTTGAGGCAAGGCGGATATCTCTACTGCGGCAAATACGGATATCCGAATCGGGCGATCGCCCTCCATTTTGTTCTAATAGAAACCAAATCTCTGAAAGTTGCTTGCAAAGAGGCTTTTGGGCGATCGCACTGGACTGAAACCGGCTGACTTGGCGCATTCTGACGGTGATCATGACAAATACGAATGAGGCGATTAATCGTGTCATTTGCTACCGTTTTGCGCTGTTCCATTCTTCGATATTTTTCTCTTTTCGCCCTGCGTTATGGCGCTTTTCGTCGTTTGCTCTTGGGGGTTTGAACTTCTATGGGTTGCGTCGTCTCAAGGCAAAGCTCAGCCAGCCCTAGATAGCGGATACCCGCAGGCGAAATCTCGAATCGACAGGGCAGCACTTCTAACCCCTGGGCGATCGCCCCCCGCAGCAGTTGCCCATAGACCGGATCAGCGCGATCGCCCGGCGAAAACCGGGTACAGTCGCCTCGATTAATGAAATACAGCATTACTGGTCGCGCCTGGGGCAACAGCGCCGTCAACTCTCGCAGGTGCTTTTGCCCCCGTTCTGTCACGGTGTCGGGAAACAGCGCCAAGTCGCCCAGCGCCCAGGTGGTGTTTTTGACCTCGATGTAAACGGGTCGCCCATCAGCGGCCCCCGTCAATAAAAAATCGACCCGGCTTTTCTGATCCTGTCCGTAGGGCACTTCGCCCCGAATCTGCTGATAGCTGCCCAGTTGTGGAAACAGCCGTGCTTCCAGCGCCGAGCGGACGATGCGGTTGGGCAGCGCCGTATTCACCCCCACCCACGTTGGCCCGTTGTCGTTTACCTCGATCAGTTCCCAGGTATAGGCGAGCGATCGCTTCGGGTTATTGCTAGGCGACACCATCACGCGACTGCCAGGGCAATTGACCCCCGTCATCGGCCCAGTATTGGGGCAGTGCGCTGTAACGATCTCGCCGCTCTCTAGCTCAATGTCTGCGAAAAATCGCTTGTAGCGCCTGACCAACACGCCAGACAGAAGAGGCGGATAGGGATAAATCCAGTCCGTTTGCACACTACCCGCCTTTAGCGATTTGCAGTTCCATTCAAAATGAGAAATCGGGATGACAGGATTTGAACCTGCGGCATCCTGCTCCCAAAGCAGGCGCGCTAC
>NZ_DVEA01000088.1:0-11785 GCF_015295965.1 Thermoleptolyngbya sp. M55_K2018_002 | reverse complement strand
CCCCGCCACGGGCCAGGACATGGTGGGCGGATGAAACCCGTAGTCGATCAGTCGCTTGGCAATATCTTCCACGTCTACGCCAGCCGTCTTTTTGAACTGACGCAGGTCGAGGATGCATTCGTGGGCCACCAGCCCGTTTTCGCCCTTATACAGCACGGAGTAATGGCCCTCCAGCCGCTTGGCAATGTAGTTGGCGCTGAGGATGGCGACCTGAGTGGCGCGGGTCAACCCAGCCGTGCCCATCAGGCGGATATAGACCCAGGAAATGGGCAGGATGCTGCTGCTGCCCCAGGGTGCGGCGGAAACCGAACCGACGCTGCTGGAGCCACCCATCGGCACGACGGGATGGCTGGGCAAGAAAGGAACCAGATGCGCCGCTACGCCAATCGGGCCCATGCCGGGGCCGCCGCCGCCGTGGGGAATGCAGAAGGTCTTGTGCAGGTTCAAATGGCATACGTCTGCGCCAAAGTCTGCCGGACGGCACAATCCCACCTGGGCGTTCATGTTGGCTCCGTCCATGTAGACCTGGCCGCCGTAGGCATGAACAATGTCGCAAATTTCCCGAATCGCCGCCTCAAACACCCCGTGGGTAGAGGGATACGTCACCATCAGGGCCGCCAGATCGGCCTGATGCTTCTCCGCCTTTGTTCGCAGATCTGCTACGTCGATGTTACCTTCGCTGTCGCAGGCAACGGGCACCACCTTCATGCCAGACATGACGGCGCTAGCGGGATTGGTGCCGTGGGCTGATTCGGGAATTAGGCAGACATTGCGATGCGCTTCGCCCCGACTCAGGTGATATTGCCGAATCACCAGTAGCCCGGTGTATTCGCCCTGGGACCCGGCGTTTGGCTGGAGTGAGATGCCCGCAAAACCTGTAATTTCCTTGAGCAGGTCCTCAAGCTGCTGGAACAGGACTTGATAGCCCCGGGCCTGATCCAGCGGCACAAAGGGATGAAGCTGGCCAAACTCCGCCCAGGTGACGGGCAGCATTTCGGAGGTGGCGTTCAGCTTCATAGTGCAGGAGCCGAGGGGAATCATCGCCGTGGCTAGGGACAAGTCCTTAAGCTGGAGACGATACATATAGCGGAGGAGTTCGGTTTCGGAGTGGTAGCGGTGGAAGACGGGATGGGTGAGGTAGGGGCTGGTGCGGGCGAGGGGGCTGGGGATCTGAGGGCTTTGCTCCGCAGCGCTGACGTGAGGGGAATTTGGCAGGGAAGGCGTTGTGGAACTGGGGGCGAAGACTTGGAGGAGATCCTGGAGGTCTGCGGGGGTAGTGGTTTCGTCGAGGCTGATGCCGAGGGTGGTGGGGTCGATGCGGCGGAGGTTAATCTGGTGGGCGATCGCCCGCTCCAGCACTTCCTCAGCATCCGGCACCGTCACCCGCAGCGTGTCGAAAAAGGGTTCAGCGCCCAGTTCGTAGCCTTGCGTCTTCAGACCGTCGGCCAGGGCGCAGGTGAGTTGGTGAACGCGAGTGGCGATGCGCTTGAGGCCATCCGGGCCGTGGTAGACGGCATACATGCTGGCAATGATGGCCAGCAGCACTTGGGCAGTGCAGATGTTGCTGGTGGCTTTGTCGCGGCGGATATGCTGCTCGCGGGTTTGCAGGGCGAGACGCAGGGCGGGCTGGCCCGTCGCGTCTTTGGATACGCCGACGAGACGACCCGGAATCTGCCGCTTGAAGGCTTCTTTGGTGGCGAAGTAGGCCGCGTGGGGGCCGCCATAGCCGAGGGGCACGCCAAAGCGCTGGGTGCTGCCGACGGCGATATCTGCGCCAAATTCTCCCGGCGGTTTCAGCAGCGTCAGGCTGAGCAAGTCGGCGGCCACAGTGGCGATCGCCCCTTGTGCGTGGGCCCGCTCAATAAACGCTGTGTAGTCGTAAATCGCGCCGTCCGTCGCCGGATATTGCAGCAGCACGCCAAAGACGGGTGTGGAGAAATCGAACGTGCGGTGGTCGCCCACCAAAACGTCGATGCCCAGCGGCCGGGCGCGGGTCTGCACCACTTCGATCGTTTGCGGGTGGCAGGCTTCCGACACCCAGAAAGTTTTGCTGTTGCCCTTGTGCTGCCCATAGCTAAGGGTCATCGCCTCGGCAGCGGCCGTGCCCTCATCCAGCAGCGAGGCATTGGCGATTTCCAGCCCCGTCAGGTCGATCACCATTGTCTGAAAGTTCAGCAGCGCCTCCAGGCGACCCTGGGCAATTTCGGGCTGGTAGGGCGTGTATTGCGTATACCAGCCGGGGTTTTCCAGAATATTGCGCTGAATGACTGGCGGCGTAATGGTGTTGGCATAGCCCATGCCGATGAAGGAGCGGAAAAGCTGATTTTGAGCGGCGATCGCCCTCAGTTCCTTGAGCAACTCATACTCGCTCTGCCCTGCCCCTAGGTTCAGCGGCCGCTGGAGCCGGATAGCCGTGGGTACGGCCCGGTCGATTAGTTCTTCCAAAGACCCCAAGCCCAGCGTCGCCAGCATGGATTGCACCTCTGCGTCCGACGGCCCAATATGCCGCTGCACAAAGTCATCCGCAGCCGTAAACCCATCGACCCCTGCATTCTCTGCGCGATTCGCGAAGCGATCCCTGCGGAAATCGCCCGATTGCCCGCCATCTGCCTCTGCTCTGTTCTCAATCCCTGTGGACAGAGTTCCGGCGACCTCGCCGTTGGAAATTGAGCCAGCGTTATCCATCGACACTTGAGAATTGGTCAAAGTTTCAGGCGACATAGACAGCAGCAGAGGGTGAGTTTGAGGATAAAAATCGAAGAGAGCTTGGGAAGATAGCCCGGATAAACAGACCGGATAACACAGACCGACAGACCTTACCGATTGATTCAGGAGGATTCAGAAGCGCCGCCTCATGGCTAGACAGTCGATAGATAGTCGCCCAAAGACAGTTGCCTAGAGACAGCCGCCTAAAGACAGTTACCTGGAGACGGCCACCCAAACAGACGAGGCACTGAGGGTATGACGCTGCTACTTATGACGCTGCTACTCCTGAGTTCCCATTTCTCTAAGACGTATTCTAGTAATCTTAAGGGATGTTAAGAAAATCGCCCATCGCTCCGTCGGGTCGCGGCCTGGTTCATCCGGCTTATGGCTCTGGGTCATCCGATCGGATGATGTATTTTTCCTGGACTTGCCGATTAAATCGGTTTGGGTGAGGATGGGAAAAATTCATAGGAATAATTCACAACCGCAAGTCAGGAAAGCCGAACTCTGGCTGGCTCTTTCTAGTCGGCTGATGTCGTATTAATGGCAAGTGAACATGGCAAATAGACGGGCAAATGGTCAATTCCCCCAGGCATGGCTTCGCGAATCGCACTGGATGGGTGTTGGTGCAAAAGCAGGGTTGAGCGTGGGTCTGGTTGCAGGGTTGATGGGTGGGGCGATCGCCGTCCATGCAGTTCCCCAGTCCGACGCGCCCGCAGTAACCCGCACAGCAGCGGCCGCCTCCGACGACATGACCCGTCTGCTGCTGAGCGAACCCCCGGATTTATCGCTGGCGCAACCGGGTGCAATTTTGCCCGATCCGGGCATGATTACCGCAAACACCATCTCTCAGGAAGGACTGACGCTGCCCAGCTTGTGGTGGGCTCGTGACCAGTTTGGCGAACAGCTTTTGGAAACTTGGCTGGTCTATCCTGCCCGCGAAGGCTCGCCCCAGCGAGTGGAGCTAGTCGTCAACCCGCAAGTGTGGAGCATCTATAACTATATGGAGCGCTACACGTTTGTAAACCAATTTGGCGTGTCTGCCAGCACCTATGGCTACAGCACCCGCGTCTTTGACCGCCAGGGTAACCTGCTGGCGGCTTATCTGTGCGATTTTTCGGGTGTGGCATTGGGCCAGGCAGAGGGGCAGCGAGACTGCGACATTATGCTACGTTCCGACGGGATTGCTGGGCTGACGGGTCGGCCAACGCCTGCCGCGGCAACGCCGACCACGCCTGCCGAAATTGGGCAGCGCTAGCGGGCGACAGCGGCAAGAGAAATTCGCTTTTCTGCAAGATGGATGCGGCAGGCAGCCGTAGCTCACGGTTTCGCAAGTCCGCAGGCAAGTCCGACGCATCCAGCGCAAAAATGGGCGATGCGGCGGCCGTTTGCAGCGACAGGCGGGTTGCAGTTTCCGGCTGCCAGCAAAAGTCGATCCACTGGGCCAGCGCAGATTCGGCGATCGCCCCTGGATTGGACTCTGTGGAGGGCGATCGCGCTGGACGCACCCATAAATCGCTAAACAGCATCGTGCCCGACGCGGGAATCACCGCCCCAATGCGCGGGTCGCCTTGCATCACGGGCAGAATGTCAGTCGTCCAGCCTACGGCGGCCCAGGTGTCGTCGATCAGCAGCGGCTGCAAATAATCGGTAGAACTGTAGAACTTGGTCTGGCGATCGAGGGCAGCCAGTTCATCCTGCAAATTGGGAACGTCCGCCAGGTTTGCTTCATTGACCGATCGCCCCAGTTTCTTTAGCACCAGCCCCAGCACCGTGCGCGGGCTATCGGGCAGCGACAGCATTTCGGCTAGCTCTGGCCGCCACAGGTCTGCCCAGTCTCGCGGTTGCCAGCCCAGGGGGTCTAGCTTGTCCCTGCGAAAGGCGATCGCCACGCTGCCCCAGCGGTAGGGCGCACCCCACACCAGACCCGCAGCACTCAGCGCACCCTGGCGATCGCGGGTTACCAAATCCTGCCAGGGCTTGGGCACGCGCTCCCAGCCAGGAATGGACGACACCTCCAGCGGCTGAATCAGCTTTTGCTGAATGGCCTCCGTCAGCCACGCATCACCCAGCGTCACCAGGTCGGCCGTCTGCGGCGACTCCGCCGTTTGCCAGGTTTCCAACTGCTCAACAATGCTGGCAAGCTGGGGGCGCGGCACAAAGCTCAGCGGTAGGGGCTGCCTCAGGACGCTGCGAAATGCCTTCAAGACCTGCGGCGGCACCGAGTCTTCGAGAAACAGCACCCGCAGCCCGTTGTCGCGGCGGCGGCATCCGCCCACCAGGGCCGCAAGCGCTACACTGCTGGAGCCAATGAGGAGCGATCGCCGCTTCATGCTAATCAGGGATGAGAGGATAGAGAGAGGGTTGGACTCAAGGAACCAGTTGTTTCAGGATGTTAGCAGAATGTTAGGCCTCGTCGCTTCTCCACAAGTCAGAGAGCGATCGCCCCTTTTATCGTGTTGAGCAAGGATTGCAGCCCACCGCTGCCAATGTAGCGTTACGAGTAGCGCTCCGATAGCTCTAATTCTTATAAATCTGGCAGAATCTTGCGGGCAATTCTTAGACATCAGGTGGACTGCAAAACGCAAGTCAGATCAATCCTCCCGATTGCGCTGATAGGTAAAATAGAAAGGAGTAGGGAATAAGAAAAGGATGGTCTTAAATTTCGGAGGAATGCCTGCGTCCTCTAAACCGACTGGCGTGCCTTTTACTCATACGTCTCATAAGATTTCCATCCTTCTATTCCCTTGCGTTAGATAGAGGATTGCGTAGACAATTGCGGCCTTTTATTCCGGGAACAAAATGTAAGTTTATTCGTCTTTTGGCAAGACTTTTAAGCTGTCGGTTTTGGTTATTTATATCTTTGAATAGATGCGCCTAACTGATGGTAGCAAGGCTTGGAAGCTAATTTTCGTTTGGCGATCGCGCTCAGACTTGTGACAGTTTAATTAGCGAAACATAGATGGGGCGATCGCTCATTTTCTAGTTCTATAACTAAGATAGTTCAGGCGCTAAAGGATTCTTTCTAAGTCTAAGGAACTTTTAAGACACAGATGAATTCTTTAAACCAGAACCTGCAATTCACCTGCTCTTGATGCCATCAGACTGAGATTGAAAGAGGTGCGAAAGCGCCTTTTTGAGAAATCTTTCATCTCACGTTCTATGGTCGAGCATGAAGCGACTCTGATTCGATTACCTGGTCCGAATTCACCATAAGTGCAGTTTGCATTTATGCCGGATTGTTGCGCTCTCTTGTACGTTTTTGGGATGGAAAAAACTATGAAACTCTCTCTGAAATCGATTGCTACCGTTTCTGCTCTGTCGGCTGTTGCTGCGGTTCCCATGCTGCTCTCTGCCAGCCCTGCTTCGGCCCAAATGGCTGGCAACTACATCGGCGCGGGTATTGCTGCGGGCGTGACCGAAGATGCCGCTGGCGACACCTCCTTCGGGGCAAACGTTCAAGGACGCTTTGACGTGCCTGTAGCGCCTATCTCGGTGCGTGGTGCAGCGCTGATCAGCGATTCTGTGGCGCTCATGCCCCTGGTGACGTATGACATCGGCATTGCTCCTGGCGCTAACCTCTACGTCGGCGGCGGCTACTCTTTCGTGACGGATGAGGGCCGGTCTACCCCGCTGGGCGATCGCAGCGCTCCGGTGGCCACGGTGGGCGTGGAAGCCGCGATTCGTCGCAACATCGTCCTCTACGGTGACGCGAAGGTAGGCTTTGATGCATATCGAAACAGCAATGACGCTGCTGTCAGCCTGCAAGTTGGTGCAGCTTATCGGTTCTAGACTGCTGCATCGGGCACCGCTTGATTTGTAGCGTTGCAGCGACTAAGGCTAGAAACCATGACGCAGTGTGATGTTTAGGTTGAGATCTTAAGGTTGAGATCTAGTTGAGATCTAGCGGGATAGCTAGCAGTATTAGCGAACCGTGTCTGGTTGGGATCTCGCCTGAAGCTGAACTAAATCCTCCGGATATCCCCCCGAATTCCTATCGCACTGGGAAACGGGGGGATTTTCTTAATCATTGACACCCTCTCCGGCTTAAGTGAAGATCAAAAGAGTGTTCGTAAATCTTTGTGAAGGCTTCCCTCATGTCGCTTGAGCTGTTATCGCTAGAGGCCCTGGAAAATCTTGCACATGAGTATGGCTATTGGGTCGTGTTTTTGGGCATCATGCTCGAAAATACAGGCGTGCCGCTGCCAGGGGAGACAATTACGCTGGTAGGCGGGTTTTTGGCAGGCAGCGATGAGCTAAATTACTGGCTGGTCTTGGCCAGCGCAACGGCCGGGGCTGTACTGGGCGACAATTTTGGCTACTGGATTGGATATTTTGGGGGCTGGCCGCTGCTGGTGCGGGCGGGTCGCGTGTTTCGCATTGAGGAATCCAGGCTGCTAGCAGTCCGCACGCAGTTTAGCGAGAATGCCGCCAGAGCCGTGATCTTTGGGCGATTTCTGGCGCTGCTGCGAATTTTTGCCGGGCCCTTAGCAGGCATTGCACAAATGCCCTATCCCCAGTTTTTGCTGTGCAACCTGATCGGGGCGCTGTCCTGGGCTTCGGTGATGGTGACGCTGGCTTTCTTTGTGGGGAAGCTGATTCCCCTGGAGCAATTGGTAACCATCGTGGGGCAGTTTGCGGTGGTGGCGCTGTTGCTGTTTTGTGCGGCGATCGCCCTCCCCATCTGGCTAGAACACCGCGCCAAGCAGGAGCTTGAAGGCTAAGCCCAATCTATTCAGCCAGGTTTTGGATTAGACAAGCCTGGATTAGACAAGTTTGGATCAAACAAGTCTGGATTAGACAAGCCTGAAGCTAGCTTGCAGAGCCGACGCTCTGCCGCGCCCAGGCCGACTGGACTAGCGACATCAGCACATCGGCCGTCAGCGGTTTAACCAGAAACCCATCAAAGCCCGGATTTTCTTCTTGATGTAGCCAACTGGGTGCATGGTGATCGGTCAGCGTGACGATGGTGGTGTGGCGGGCGTTGGCGTTGTTGCGGAGTTGTTTCACCAACACTTCAGACCAGCGGCGATCGCCCCCAACCAAAATCACCAGAGACGGCGGCGATTGGCTGACCCGTAGCATCATCTGCACGGCTGAGTTCGTCACCACAACGGGACAGTGCAACCGAGCAAGCTGAGATTCCAGTCTGCGGAGTTCGTCGGACGGTTTATCCAACACCAAGACATAGCTCTGGTTGAGTTGCAGTTGCATGATTTTCCTCGGATACCCAAGCTTGGGATATCGGGTGTTGTCAAGTAACTATACTCCAGACTATAGTTCACGCAAAATCAGGCTCAAGCTCTTGCCAGCAGGACGATGTAGTGATTAGTTTCTATCAGCGGCCTTCAATTTTTTTTAGGCTTTGACAATAGAAACTTGGCGATAGTTTTCAAGCCTTAACACAGCATTATCAAAAGACTTACAAGTTAACACCGATTTGACTACAGCGTTTTTGGAGCTAGTGAGGCATGAGATGGGACAAAAGTCCTCGCCTGTCTGAGTTAGCACAGGCCTCATATCCCAAGAAAATGCTGTAACGGAGCTTTGAAGGGGATTAGATCAACGTCTGAGAGAGAATTTTGGGCGCTTTTTGTCTTGTTTCAAAGAGAGTTTCCTTGAAGGAAAATAGCAAAAGAAAAATGGTAATGATTCCTTCGCAATATTCTCCAAGAGTTGAATGATTTCTCACCCGTTCTATGGCGTTAGCCCTTTAGACGATTTCTCGCGGACGCAGCCCAGGAGAAATCGTCTAGAACCCAGAGAGCTTATTGCAAGTGCGTATTGCAAGTGCGTATTGCAAGTGCGTAAGTCCCGGCCCGTTTTAATGACAAGCGTGCTTGGGTTCAGAGGGTGGCACGTCCAGCGCTGGGTTGCAATCAAAAAAGCCGACGGGCTTTAGCATAAAGCCAGAGTAGGCGGTGGGCATGACGGGCCAATCTTCAGGGCGGGGAATGTGGTGGTGTCCAAAGTTATACCAAACCACCACGTCGGTATTTTCGAGCGAGCGATTGGCCTGCGTCCATTGGGGCAAGCCCTGGCCGCCGGGGTGCTGGTTGGGATAGTCGCCAGCGGGATAGCGCTCGGCCGGGTCGTAGGGCGTGACCCACAGGTGCTTGCCCATAAAGCCAGCCCGCTTCATGATAGGCGAGTCAGGATGGGCAAAGGGCAGCACGTTTTCTCCGGGCGCAAGCTTGAAGCCGACGGGTTGCCCCAGGCGGTTTGTGACGTTGGGGTTCACCACTTTCCAGTAGCGGGCAGTGAAGGGGTCGATTAGGCGTTGGGCCTGCTGCTCGGTTGCCAGCAGCGTTGAGACGGCATAGAACGCATTACCCATTGGATTTTCGGGGCCCATCGGCTCGGCTTCGGTGTTGACTTCGTAAACAGAGTTGGCCGTGCCATCCAGGTCAAAGTCCAGCCGCATACAGAAAAAGTGCTGATGGTTGGTGGCGTTTAGCTCTGGGGCAACCAGTGTGCCATATTTCGGGGTATTCGCCAGCGCCGCGCAAAGCAAAATGCCCGTTAGCTTGACTTCAAACTGAATGCTGCCGTCCTGATAGAAGTACCAGAAAAAGGCGTATTCGTAGTTGTCTACTGTGGCGATGAAGGAAATGGCCAGACGGCGCGATCGCCGCACTTCCACGCTCTCCCTGCGCCAGTCGGTATGCTTCCAGAGCATTCCAAAGTCTTCTTCGTGCAGGCAGATGGCGTTTTCAATCACCGACACCTCGCCCCGGCTATTGGTCAGCACGCCGTCAAAATAGTAAATCTCGCCCACACAGTCGCAGCCCAGCTTGAGGGAATTGGCCAGCAGTCCCACGCCATGTTCGCCCACGTCAAAGGCGTTTTTGCGATAGTGCTGTGGGCGCGGGTCGCCATAGGGCACAACCATTTCTGCCATCGAAGCGCGATAGAGAATCGGCCGCAGCCGCCCCTGATCTTCGTAGCTAACACAATACAGCACTAGCCCCTCGCGGGGGGTAAAGCCAATGCGAAAGTCCCATTTTTGCCAGCGGATGTGGTGTCCGTTGACCTGGAAGCTGGGCCCTTCGGGCTGAGTAATGTGCAGCGGCTTAATATCTTTGCGAAACTCTGGCATGAAGCGGGCTTCGTATTCCCCCGGCTCTGGCGGCACAGACACCACGCCCAGATCCTCGATGCGGATGAGCGCCATCTTGTTCAAATCCACTACAGGAATTAGCCCATCGATGGGGCGGGCGTAGGCATTGCTGTCGGGTGTGGCGCGGAGATAGCAGATGCAGCGTGAAAAGCGGATGCCCTTTTCGTGTTCAAAGCTAAAGTTGCCCGGTGCCCACGGATCGACCATCACCAGATTTAAGTCAGTGATGCCCCGCTTTGCCAGCGCTGCGTGAAAGTCGGGATGGGCCTTGACCACCGCTTCGCACTCTACCAGTTCGTCGGCCATGATGTTGGGCTGCACCCCCGGCACCTGCCTCCAGGAGGTGACCTGCCCCTGGGTGAGGGAAACGATGGCCTCGTAGGTTTGCCCCGTGGCATTGTCCAGCAAGATAACGGCGACTTCTCGCTCGAAGCGATCGCCCGGTTGATAGGTCTGCACCAACGCCTTGGGCGGTTCATGCAGCGTCACTGAGGGAAACCGAAAACCGTCGCCCACGTTTTTTTGCTGCCGAAGCAGGGAAACGGCCTGGTTGATTTCAGCGGCGGTCAGCGGTTCTAAGGGATGCAATGCCCCTACCTGAGGGTTGAGAGAAGTCGGCGTTTCGCGGGTTGTCGTCATACAGAGTTTGAAAGGGATTGAGAGTTCTAGATAGGGCTTTTCGCCAGAGCAAGCCATTGCTCGATAGCTCTATGGAAAGGACGCGGCGGAAAGGACGCAACGGGATGGCTATGCCCAATCTCTGAAGATAGCGAATCTGATTGAACCTTGTGGTGTGCGTTGTTGCGGAGCAGGGGGAGGTTTTGGGTTGGGGTCAATTCTTGAGCCACACGACCCATACCCTCCAAAATCGCCAATCCAAACTCCAAAATCCCTCCAATGCGGCGGACAAAAATGCAAAAGAGCCAGACTGATGCAGATCAACTGGCTCTTTTCGGAAGGTGAGGAATTGCTGAGTCCGGCTATCGGCTTCGCTTTTCGCGGTCTTGGCGACGGCGATCGCGCCATTCCACAGCCGTCAAATAAATCACCCCGCCCGTCACGCCGACCAGCAGCAGCGCCGCTAGCACCGCTAACACATTCAGCGGGGACAAACTCAGGGCAGATAGATCAAGCGTATCAAGGGTCATTGCAAAAATTGCAAAAATTGTGAATCTGGACGAAAGTCCTAGTCAATCCAGTTGGACCGGTTAGAAACCGTTGCGCCCCCAAACCACCAGCGAGATTGAAAACGTGAATAGAACCAGCAAAGAAACCCATCCCAACGTCAAAATATCCATAGCAAAATCTCAAACACAGCGGGTGCAAATGATTTCAAGCTCCTATTTTACGGCAAAAGGCCAGCATTCCTGAAGCCCCCTGCCAGCCAGGATGCAATCGGAAATTGGGGCGGTAACGGTCTGAACAGCGATTCCCCGTTCTCGATCGTGCTGCGTGATCTAGAAAAATTGGGTATTTCTGCGGAAAAAAAGCCGTCAGATCGGCCGCGTCCTGTGGTTTGATTACAGTAACTCGCAGATTTACAGGGCTTGCGCCTGGGCGGGGTGAGGAGCAGCATGAGCCGACTGGGGCGCTATCGGTCGCGGGTGATGACGCGCCAACGCAAGCATTTAGTCTTATACGTCACGGCGGCGGCGGCGTTTCATGCGGGCGCGGTGACCGCAGGCTGGGTTGCGTGGCAACTGCCGGAGCTGCCCCAGGTCGAGCCGCCCAGCCCTGCCCAGCCAATCGAGTTTGTTTACCTAGATGCTCCTGAAACGGGAGCGGTAGAAGCTGCGCTGCGCCGCGCCCAAGTGTCTCAGAAAGCGACTGGCGAAAAGGTGGACGTTTTACCTACCAATGCGGGCAAGGCTGTGGAGTTTCAGAAGGATGCAGTGACGCTGGCAGGCAGCAAGGGGACTGCGCTGGATGAAGGAACTGCGGCGATCGCCCCCGCGGAAG
>NZ_DVEA01000076.1:0-11862 GCF_015295965.1 Thermoleptolyngbya sp. M55_K2018_002 | reverse complement strand
TGAGCGCCTCCTGCGGGGGGCGCTTTTTCGTGTGGGGAGGGTTTGGGCGGATTTTTTGGGCTTTCCTAAGTGACGCTGCCCATGAAATGACTAGAAGCCTCTCAAACGCTCAGACATCTAAAGTCGCACAAAGTCGCAAATCCAAAACCCAAAATCGAAAATCTAAAATCTAAAATGAGCCAGCCTTTCCCGTCCAGGCTTGCAGCGTGGTTATTGCAAACCTTTGTTGACCTGTGGATCGGGGCGATCGCCCTCTGGCTACTATTGAGCTGCTGCTGAAAATGAGCAACGATTAAACGCCACCCAGACCCACCCAGACTCATGGCCATTACGATTCGGGCAATGCAGGAAGCGGATTTGGCGATCGCCGATCACCTCTTCCGTCTGGCGTTTGGCACCTTTATCGGACTGCCCGACCCGCAAGACTTTGCCAGAACGACGAACTACATGAATCGGTGGTACCTGGACCCATCCGCCGCGTTTGTCGCAGAAGATAACGGTCAGATCGTTGGCTCAAATATTGCGGTGAACTGGGGCAGCTTTGGCGGGTTTGGCCCGCTCACCGTCCATCCCGACTACTGGAATCAGAAGGTAGGGCAGCAACTCGTCAGCGCTGCAATGGACTATTTTGCTCAGCATCAAATATCTCAGCTTGGCATCTTTACGTTTTCCAACAGCCCCAAACACCTCGCACTCTACGAGCGGTTCGGGTTTCACCCCCGCTGTTTGACGGCGGTCATGAGCAAGCCCGTTCAGCCTCAGAATGCCCAGCCCCCTCTTCAGTCCGTCCTGAGGTATTCAGAGTTGGCGGTGGCCACACAAGCAGACAGTTTGGAACGCTGTGCTGAACTGACCCACACAGTGTTCGAGGGACTTGACTTGAGCAACGAAATTCGCACCGTTGCCGCTCGCCACTGGGGCGAAACCGTGCTGCTGGAAAGCCGGGGTTCCCCTGTCGAAAATCAACATCTGGAGGGGTTTGCGATTTGCCATTGCGGAGAATGCACTGAAGCAGGCAAAGACGCTTGCTACGTGAAATTTGGCGTGGTGCGGTCGGACGATTCCCGTAGGGATCGCTTCGCGAATCGCGCGTCCCAATCCCTCGCCTCTCTGCTGCAAGCCTGCGAAGGTCTGGCGGCTCAGCGCGGACTCTCAACCCTGATCTGCGGGGTCAATACGGAGCGGCAGGGTGCGTACCAGCTTTTGCGGAGCCTGGGGTTTCGCATCGACATCCTGGGCGTGGCGATGCTCTGCCCAAACCAGCCTGCGTTTAACCATCCCGGTGCGTTCGTGTTGGACGATTGGCGCTAAGGACTAGAGGAAACGATGAAACCCTTGCTGAAATCTTCCTTACCTTAAATGCGGCAGGACTTACGCAGCGAGAAATTGTCTAAAACCCAGAAAGCTGATTGCAAGTGCGTAAGTCCTGTGCGGTTCAAATGCAGTGAAATTCGGGATTGAATCAAATCCCGATAAAAAAAGTCGGGTATGTTTGACGCTGTTTGTTGCCCATGCTACGATTCCTTGCATTGGGTGAAGGAAACCTGCAACCCTTTCCCAGACTTCATTTCACGCAAACCGAACGAGATATCACAGGACGAGACCCCTCCATGACGCTGGCAACCCACCCCACCCAAACCCGTTCCACCGCTGCTGCTTTTTCTGGCTTGAAGTGTAAAGAGTGCGGTGCAGAGTATGAAGCAAAGGCAATTCACGTTTGCGAATTGTGCTTCGGGCCGCTGGAAGTGACTTACGACTACGCCCACCTGAGCAAAGTCGTGACCCGTCAAACCATCGAAGCCGGCCCCAAGTCTATCTGGCGCTATCGCTCTTTCTTGCCCGTTGCAACGGATAACCTGATTGACGTGGGCACAGGCTTTACGCCGCTGCTGAAGGCAAACCGTCTGGCACGTCGCCTGGGTATCAAAAATCTCTACATCAAGAATGACGCAGTGAATATGCCCACCCTCAGCTTCAAAGACCGGGTGGTGTCCGTGGCGCTGACTTGCGCACGGGAACTGGGCTTTACGACGGTTTCCTGCGCTAGCACTGGGAACTTGGCAAACTCGACAGCGGCGATCGCCGCCCACGCAGGGCTAGACTGCTGTGTGTTTATTCCCTCTGACCTGGAAGCAGGCAAAGTCCTGGGTACGCTGATCTACGGGCCCACCGTCATGGCCGTTCATGGCAACTATGACCAAGTGAACCGCCTCTGCTCGGAAGTCGCCAATAGCCACGGCTGGGGCTTCGTGAATATCAACCTGCGCCCCTACTATTCCGAAGGCTCCAAAACCCTGGGCTATGAAGTCATCGAGCAGCTTGGCTGGCAACTGCCGGATCACATCGTTGCGCCGCTGGCCTCTGGCTCCCTGTTCACGAAAATTTACAAAGGCTTCCAAGAATTTACCAAAGTCGGCTTGGTGGAGGAAAAAGCGGTGCGTTTCAGCGGCGCTCAGGCAGACGGCTGCTCGCCCATTGCCCAGGCCTACCGCGAAGACCGCGACTTCATCACACCCGTCAAACCTAATACCATTGCCAAATCCATCGCGATTGGCAATCCGGCAGATGGGGTATATGCACTGGACATTGCCCGCAAGACTAATGGCAATATTGAATCAGTCAGCGATCAGGAAGTGGTCGAAGGCATCAAACTACTGGCCGAAACCGAAGGCATCTTCACCGAAACCGCAGGCGGCACTACGATCGCCGTTCTGAAAAAACTGGCCGAAGCAGGCAAAATCAACCCCGACGAAACCACCGTCGCCTACATCACGGGCAACGGGCTGAAGACCCAGGAAGCCGTCCAGGGCTACATTGGCGAACCCCTCACTATCGAACCCAAGCTGGAAAGCTTTGAACGGGCGCTGGAGCGGGCGCACACGCTGGGCCGCCTGGAATGGCAGCAGGTCACGGTTTAAGAGACCCAAATTCCTGGGGTTAGGGGCTAGACTGCTTGCTTCTCAGCTTCGATAACCCTCTGTTACCCTTTCACCCCGTTTACTCCTTTCACCCCAATTTTCTTAGCTATGTCTGTCAAAGTTCTCATTCCCACGCCGCTGCAACAGTTCACTGCCAATCAGGCGACTGTAGAAGTCGAGGGCGCGACGATCGCCGAATTGCTGGATAAGCTCGATGCGTCTTTTCCTGGGATCAAGGCCCGTCTGTGCGACGACCAAGGCAAACTCCGCCGCTTTGTGAACTTCTATGTGAATAGCGAAGATATCCGGTTTTTGGACGGCGCAAACACGGCGCTGAATGCAGGCGATGAAGTGAGCATTGTGCCTGCTGTGGCGGGCGGCTAGCTGGTCTAGCCAGTCTGCGCGGGGGCGATGGCGCTCTGCGTAGGTGCTTAGAACTCGACACAACACTCGACACAACACTCAAGAGACGGGGCCGATTTGCTGCAAGGGGGGCACTTGTCCTTGGGCAAAGGCACGGGCGATCGCATCACAGCGTTCGTTCCCAGCGTTGCCTGCGTGGCCGCGCACGTAAGTCCACTGAATCTGACGAGAATTCAGCGCGTCGAGCCGCTGCCAGAGTTCCTGATTTAACACTGCGCTACCGCTAGAGGTTTTCCAGCCTTTGCGCTTCCAGCCGTTGATCCATTGCGTGATGCCGTTGATCAGGTATTGGCTATCGGTGTAGAGCGGGATGGGCTGCGTTTGTCCGGTGGCTTTCAGGTATTCTAGCGCTGCGATCGCCGCCTGCATTTCCATGCGGTTGTTGGTGGTTTGGCGATCGCCCCCGCCCATTTCATGAACGCTGCCGTCTTCAAACACGACGAGCGTGCCCCATCCGCCCGGGCCAGGGTTTCCCGAACAGGCCCCGTCGGTGTAAATTGCTTGAATTTTCATGGTTTGTCCTGACGACTGGTGCTGTAGCGACTCGTGTTGTGACGATGCGGGATGTGACTGACCAAGACATAACCGGATCAGGACATAACTGTTCAGAACTGTTTAGAGCGAAACTGAATCTTAGAGCGAAACTGGATCGGAGCGGGACTAATCGCCCCCGCCCATAATCTGCGGCACTTTAAAGAACTCGCCGTCGCGATCGGGGGCGCTATCGAGAATCGCCTCGCGGTCGGGATAGGGCTGGAGCACATCAGGACGCACGACATTGCTCACGTCGATGGCGCGAGTCGTCGGCGGCACGTCGCGGGTATCCAGCTCATTCAGTTGCTCAAAATATTCCAAAATACTGCCAAGCTGCGTGGTGAACTGTTCCTCCTCAGCGGGTGTCAGCGCCAAGCGAGCGAGGTGGGCAACTTTGTGAACCTGTTCGCGATCGAGCATTTTTAGGAAAAAGGAAAAACAAAGAGACGAGGAGGGAAAAGCTTCTTAGAAAAATACGTCGATCTTCATGCGGCCGGTGGTTTTCAGCCAGTTTTGGGCTTCGATGTAGTTGTTGGGCGCAAGGCGGATGGCTCGCTCCCAGTATTCCGCCGCCTGGTCATAGTTTTTGTCGGCTTCGCTGGTGTTGTTCGCCAGTTCGGCCTGTTCGCCCAGGTAGTGGTAGATCACCGCAATATTGTTGAGCGCCTGCGGCATTCGAGGGTTCAGTTCTAGCGCTTGGTGGTAGCTTTCCAGGGCGCGATCGTGTTCGCCGTTGCTGGCGTAGATCAGCCCCATGTTGTATAGCACAAAGCTGCGATCGTAGGGGTCTTGCTCCAGCTTCAGCGCTTCCTCGTAGTTTGCCAGAGCTTCGGCATATTCCCCATCCGCCTGAGCCGACATGCCATCTCGATAGTAGGCAAAGGCTTCTTTGGCGGCCTTGTTCGTCGGCAGCACCTTGAGGATCAGGTCTGCCATGACGGTGAAGGTCTTATCAATGAAGTTGTCGTTGCGTTGAGATCTGGGCATAGCTGCGTTTGGGAAAAGCCTGGAAAATCCTATTTGCTACTTTATCGCTGATTTGCAACCTTTGGCCGGAGCGTTGGCAGGGGTTCCGAAAATCTACGGATTTGTCGATGATGGGCATCACGACCGGAGGGGGAAGTGAGTCATGCCGCAGGGCAAAGTGCAACCTCTCAGCCTTGGCTCCGAAACATTGTCACTTTGCTTCAAAAATTTCTAGAGTGAAGATAGTTTCTGGCTTAAGGGAAACGCTATGGCACTGGATGCCGAATTGATGAAAGCCGTCGAGCGGCTCAATTATCGAGTCACCGCAGGCGACCTGGCTTCGTTGGCAGGGCTGGACGTGAAGCGGGCCGAGCAAGGTCTGCTGGCGCTGGCATCTGAGGCGGGCGGGCACATGCAGGTGTCGGACGCGGGCGATATTGCCTACGTCTTTCCGCGCAATTTTCGCCAAGTGTTGCAAAATAAATACTTCCGGCTGCGGCTACAGGCCTGGTGGAGCAAGGTCTGGCGGGTGATGTTCTACCTGATTCGCATCAGCTTTGGGATTGCCCTGGTGGCCTCGATTGTCCTGATTGCGATCGCCATTATTGCCGCCATGCTGGCCCTCAGCGCCGCCCAGGGCGACAACGACCGCGACTTTGATGGCGGCGGCATGGTGACACTGCCCAGTATGTGGATTGGCCCCGACTGGTACTGGATTTTTCTGCCCGACACCGACCGCCGCTATCGCCGCGAACAGGCAGAAAACGCCAGCGATCCCAAAAATCAAATGAGTTTCCTGGAATCGGTGTTTTCGTTCTTGTTTGGCGATGGCAATCCGAATGCAAATCTGGAGGAGCGGCGCTGGCGGGCGATCGCCAATGTCATCCGCAACCAGCGGGGCGTAGTGGTTGCCGAGCAAGTCACCCCTTACCTCGACCAGATCAACACCGCAACCACCGACCTAGAAGACTACATGCTGCCCGTGCTGACCCGCTTCAACGGCCGCCCAGAGGTCAGCCCCACAGGCGAACTGGTCTACCACTTCCCCGAACTGCAAGTCACTGCCCAGCAGCAAAATCGCCTCTCGGTGGCGGCATACCTGAAGGAATTGCCCTGGCGCTTTAGCCAAGCGACATCTGGGCAACTGATGATGGCGGCTGGGCTGGGCGTGGTGAATATCGTCGGAGCGCTGATGCTGGGTTCCCTGCTGCGGAGCGGCGCGGCATCGTTGGGCGGCATCGTCGGCCTGGTCGGCGGTATTTATGGGCTGCTGCTGGCCTACGCGGCGGGTTTTCTAATTGTGCCGCTGGTGCGCTATCTGTGGATTCAGGGACGCAACAAGGCGATCGCCGCCCGCAACGAAATGCGCCAGCGTCGCGCCGAAGCGCTGAATCGCCTCGGGCCGAAAATTCAGGAAAAACTCGCCTTTGCCCAGCAGTTTGCGCTGGAATCTGTCGTGGATGAAGCCAACCTGGCCTACAACACTCAGGAAGACCTGACCGCGCAGGAACTCGCCCAGGCAGACAAAATCGATACGGAATGGCGCAGGCGGCTGGAGGGGCATTAGGGAGGACGGAAAAAGGAAGAATGAAAAACGAAAAATGAAAACCAGAACGTCTTCGTTCTTCCCTCTTCGTTCTTCCTTCTTCTCTCTTCGTTCTTCCCTTTTCCCTCCATCACTCAAACCGCTGCCTCGGCTGCCACAGGCTCCAGAAGACTAGTCCGGCCAGCAGAACTGCGCCGCCGATCGCCCCGAGTTGCACTAGGGGAAAGGCGGCTTGGCGGAGGGCGATCGCCCCATACGCCCAGATAAACACCAGCAGAAACGCGATGTCTCGCCGCTGGAAAAAGACGACAAGGGCGATCGCCGTGCCAATGATCAGCAGCAGCAGCGCCCACAGGTCGGGAGCGAGGCCGCCGCTCCAGTTGTTGGCAAACAGGGCCGAGGCAATGTTCACAATCGTCGCAACAGAAATCCACGCCAGGTAGATGCTGAAGGGAATGTGGGCATTCCAGCGGCGATCGCGCCCCACCCGATCGCGCCCAATGCCCAGCCGCAGATACGCCAGAATCAGCGACCCCAGGATGATCAGCATAGCCAAGACCGAGGCCCAAAACTGCCGGAATGTAAACAGATAAATCCATGCGATTTGGGCAACACAGGCGACGATCAGCAGCGCGTCTGCCTGCACAATGGCAGTGTCGCCAGTCTGGGCTGGGCGAATTTGGTAAATGCCGTAGGCAATCAGCCCGACGTAAATCACGCCCCAGATGATAAAGGCGTAGTTTGCAGGCAAGATTCGCACATCCCTCAGCAGCGTGTTGGCAAGTTCGCCCACGTTCACGCCGCCGGGGGGGTTGGTGTTGGACAGGGTGTTCACCCCTAGGGTAGCCAGGATGGCAATCGGGGTGGCGATCGCCAGCACCGTTCCCCCCGTTGATTTCTGCGTCGATGATTTCATAGTGCCTACGCTGGATAAATCCGCAGCCGTCGGTTTGGCTCTTCGCCAAAACTGGAGGACTTCAGGTGATAGTGTTCTACCAGTTCATGCTGCATCTTGCGAACTTTGGCGGAGCGAGGCAGCAGTTCCACGGGTTGCCCTTTGGGAATGACGATTTGCTCCACCGCGAGGCGAGCCTCCTCCAGTGCCTCGATTTCGTCTTCGTCGCCGCTGCGCGAAAACAGGTTGAGGTTAATCGGCTCCTCCAAAAACGCATCTTCCATCTTTAGCATCCGCTGGAGGGCGCGGATAATCTGCGGCATACTGTTGGACTTGACCGTAAAGATCGAAAGCTGGCGACTCTTGGCAATTTGCCGCAGCTTGGAGTGGTTCTTGATGTGCGATCGCAGCGCCAGCACCGCATCCGCCCCGTCTAGATCCTTCGTCAGCACGATGGGCAGGTTCATCGTGTGAATCACCTGTTCTACCAAATGCCGACTGACGGCGTAGGGGTAGATGTGCAGCGGCAAATCTTCGCCGTTGGGCCCTGCCGTGGGCACCTCGCCGAAAGGGTCCGCTTCCTCGCTCATGAGCGATCGCTCTAGCGAGTCGTTCAGCATCTGGTCAAAGGACTGGCGCTCCGGCGACATCCCGCCGCTGAACGAATCCGTATCACGGGGAAACCGCGCTACCCGGTCATAGCGGGGCGACGGCAGCGGCATCATCTGTCCCGACGATCGCCAGCCCGCCACCCGCGCCGCCCCCGTATCGCGCAAGGCCGTGCTGCTGTCGCCAAAGGGGAGCGATCGCACGGGTTTAGGGTCCAGCCCTTTGCCGCTCTGTTCGTGGGTAATGGTGATTTCGCCTGCGTCGTTGACCTGGCGCACCTGGGGATTGGGTACGCGCCCCCGCAGCAGCGCATCCACCGTGTCCGCCACCGACTCATGCACCACCCACTTTTGCCGCTCCAGCATTTCCACTGCAATGTCGAAGGTCGGCGGCGCTTTGCGCTCCAGCACGCTCTTTTGGCTACCCCGACGGCGGGCCTCTTCGTCGCCCAGCGTCACAGACTGAATCCCGCCCACCAGGTCAGAAAGGGTGGGGTTTTTCATCAAGTTCTCAATCTGGTTGCCGTGGGCCGTGCCGATCAGCTGCACACCGCGTTCGGCAATCGTGCGGGCGGCCTGCGCTTCTAGCTCCGTACCGATTTCGTCGATGATGATCACTTCTGGCATGTGGTTTTCCACCGCCTCGATCATCACCTGATGCTGGTTTTCGGGATGGGCCACCTGCATCCGCCGGGCCCGACCGATGGCGGGATGGGGAATGTCGCCGTCGCCGGCCACTTCGTTGGAGGTGTCGATGATGACGACGCGCTTTTCTAGCTCATCTGCCAGCACGCGGGCGATTTCGCGCAGGGCCGTGGTCTTGCCCACGCCCGGCCGCCCCAGCATCAGGATCGATCGCCCCGATTCCACTAGGTCACGAATCATGCCAATCGTGCCGTAGACTGCCCGCCCGACGCGACAGGTGAGGCCGATAATTTCGCCAGCGCGGTTGCGGATGGCGCTAATGCGGTGCAGGGTTTTTTCAATGCCCGCCCGGTTGTCGCCGCTAAAGATACCCACGCGGTCGATACAGTGCTGCAAGTCTGCCTTGGTGATGGCATCTTCGGAAAGATACTCAGACGTTCCAGGAAAGCGGGCTTCGGGGCGACGACCCAGATCCAGCACCACTTCCACCAGCACATTGCGCTGGGGATGCTGTTCCAGGCGATCGCGAATTGGGTCAGGCAAAATCGCCAGCAGTTGATCCAGGTCGTCGGTGATTTGCAGCGGCTGGGCGGGCTTGGCATCCGCGCTGGCCGCAGCGGGGGTAACGGAGGGGCGATATTCGGCAGAATCGTTCCCGTTGAATGTCATAGGTGGTTGCTAATAAATAACGAACAACGTTGGGGGAAAAAGCGCAGGTCGCGAACCGGACGCTGCCTCAAAACGAGAGCCAATAAAACAAGAGGCAATAAATTGAACAGGAGATTGAACAGGATTAAATCGAAACTGCTTGACGCTCATGGCCGGGTACCAAGGGGTTAAAAGGTTGGAAATCTTGGGGGTAGCGCTGAACATTAAAAACTTGTCAGGGCTGGAGGAGGGAGCGAGACACTTGTGGAAGCAGAATGCCAGCATTCATCCAGGCTTTAGCAAGACTGGCTCGACGGCAGGCGCATGGTGGGGGGAAAGCGGCGAGGGAGGGGCTGATTCAGTTGCTAAACTCAGGTCGGCATCTGCGGCAGGGGCGATCGCCAGTCCAGGCTGCGGCTTGAGTTGTGACACTAGGGCGATCGCCCGTGCTACGGCCTGCGCGAGTAAGTCTGGGTCATGTTCTAGATGTGCAACGTGTGCAACATGGGTGATACGGGCGACATGGGCAGGAGGGGGAGCGATCGATTCTGGCGGCGAACCTGAAAGCGGGTCATACCCCGCAGAATCGGGAGCAAGGTGAGGGAGGGCATCGGCGTGGGGAGGCGGGGAAGAAGCGCCAAGCAGCCGGGGGGCGATCGCATCTAGCTGGTCAAGGATGGGCGACAGCAGCACCCTGGCATAGCTGCCGTAGGCCACGCCTGCAATGAAGGTGGAAGCGGCGGGTTGGGGCAGATCCTCAGCGCGATGTGCGGAGCGATCCCGCCGGGCATCGCCCAGGGTAGATTCCTCAGACAACAAGCCCAGCGCCCGCAATTTCGGAACGGTGTGGTGATTCGTCCCGCCGGCCAACTGCACATAGCCCGGTAGCCCCGCCGCCAGCACCTTTTGTCCCAGCTTGACGGTGGCGCGAGTGGCTCCGGCTCCGATGTCGCCGCTCATGGGTCGCCCATCCGTCTGCCAAATCAGTGGACAGGGCAGCGGGCTATCCTCCGGAGAGATGTGCTGATAGAGCGATCGCAGATAGTCGATCAGCCCGTCGCCGTCGGGACAGCTAATCGCCACTAGCTTGAGCCTGTGAACCACGGGGGCGATCGCCCGCCACAATTGCCGAAATTCTGCCAGCCGCCCGACCTGCGTATGGATTTCCAGCGCGTCCACCTGCGCCAGCAGAGATGGAATCATTTCCGGCGTAATAGTGGTGGACTGGGTGGTAATGTGCTGAATCGGGCACAGCGGCAGACAGCGCCCACAGCCATAGCAGCGGCTCTCGATTACGCCAGAGTAGCCGCCAGAATATCCCTCAGTGGGGCGATTGAAGGTAATCGCCTGGGCAGGGCAAATGGTTTCGCAGGGGCGGGGACAGTCTGCCGGACAGCGGGCCGGGTCGAAGACCGCTTTGCGGAAGTGGGGATCTTCGCCGTCGTTGAGGCTGACCATGAGCCAGGGGAGGCGATCGCACCCCAGCCCTGCCGCCGCAGTCAGCCCTTCCTTTGCCGCATGGATGACCGCCGGGTCTGCCGCCACATCCACACAGTCGGCACCCGCCAGCGCATAGGCCAGAGTTAAATTCCGAATTGCAGGGAGGTGCTGAAAGCTGGCTCCGCAAATTAACTTGAACCAGCGACCCTCCCTTAAGGACTGCAAGGGAGTGTACAAATTGGTTGCCCTGACTCAGACCGCAGGGAAGCAAAGAACGAGGATAGCACCCTCTGGCGATGAACCCAGAGCTTGCTGTTAAACCATGCACCCGGATGGGGATCACCCACCTTGGCCCTCAGTGTACACCAAAAATGCCGTTTGCAAAGAGCGTCAAAACCTTTTGCAGCAAACTTTCTGGGTGGATTGTTCCCAGCGATCCCCAAATCTAGAGGCGATCGCCCTAAAGTGTCCCCAAAGCGGCCACATATCGCGGCTCGATAGCAGCCCGATCAGGTTCGAGAAACGATTGCGTTCGAGAAACGGTTGCCAAAGAATCTGGCTAAGCAGCCGCCAGAATGTCCTTCAGCGGTTTCCAGGTAAACTGGCGATCGCCCCCCATCTCCAGCACCACCTTGATGCGAGGGTCGGTCTGGGGCAGGGTCACCAAAAACTCTAGCTCGGAGCGCGACAGGATGTGCCCCTCCAGCATCCAGATCACCAGTCCCTTTGCGCCCTTGGGCAACACCTCAGCCTCGTAGGTGGCCACGGGCGGCACGAAGTAGCGATAGCCGACGGCCCCTTCGCGTCCCAGGTTCTTTTTGCCCAGGTGGGGCGGGCGCACCCCGTGGACATCCAGCAGGTAGGACGACAAATCGCCCAGCCCCCGCGCCGTAATGTTCAGAATCTTGTAGCCTGCGCCCCGCAGCCGTCGCTGATACCGCCCCTCCAGACCGCCCTCCAGCGGCACGTATACGCCCAGCGTCCCGGCTGCTTCTAAGGCACGAATGAAGGGCTTGCCAGAGGTAATTAGCGTGAGCGGATTGCCGAGGATAGACATGGGAGGAATCGGGGGTAAGGACTATGGATCAAAGGAGGATCAAAGAATCAGACGCAGAATCAAACGCAGAGCGGGCCAGACGCAACGCTAACCCTGACGAAACTCGACTAAACAAAACTTTAGCATGGGCCCGATCTGCGGTGCGTGGGGCAGCGATTAGATTTTGCTAGAGTCATGGCGGG
>NZ_DVEA01000040.1:0-11882 GCF_015295965.1 Thermoleptolyngbya sp. M55_K2018_002 | reverse complement strand
CCAGCCACGACGGCGGCCGTGGTGGCATCCAAGGGCTGCCGCAAAATGCTGAGCGGCCAAAGCATCTGCCGCAGGCGCTCCTCTAGCCGCTCCACGCTCCAGCCAAACACCTGCTCCACGCTGAGCTGCCGTTCCCCCTGATAGGGCCCCTCCAGCGCCCACAGATCATCGGGCAAATAGCGCACCTGGGGGTCAGCAGCCTCCTCCGCCAGCAGCCACCCCGCAATCAGCACCAGCGACAGCGGATAGCCCCCCACGCGCCGCGAAACCGATTGCAGTTCTTCATCCCTGCCCAACACGCCCTTTTGCCGGAGCAGTGCTGCCCCTTCTGTCGGGGGCAACCCTTCCGTTAGCGGCAGCCAGCGGGCCGGCAGGCTGGGCGGGCGGTTGCGACTGGTCAGCAGCACCTTACTGTCTCCCGCCGTCCTCAGCAGCAGCTCAAAAAACGGTCGATAGGTGACGCTCTGCCACTCGTCGCTCTGCGTCAACACGCTTTCCAAATTATCCAGCACCAGCAGATACGCCCCACGGCCAAGCTGCTGCACCAGCGCTGCCCCAAGCCGAATTTCCTCGATCTCCGCCACCTGCTCGGCGGGCATTCCCCAGGCAAACAGGGCGCGTCGGGCCACATCCGGAAAACCGAGCGTCTGGCTCAAATCTGCCCAAAACTTCCCGACAAACTGACGGCTGTCTTCATACACCCGCGCCGCCAGGGTGGACTTGCCAAATCCCCCCAGCCCATAAACACCAACCAGCGGAATCGCAGCATCCTTGAGCCAGGTATGGAGTTGTGCTTGCTCCTTGGTGCGTCCTTGCCAGTAGGCCAGCGTGGGCAACAGGTCGCTGCCTGCATAGCCCGTCGGCGGGGGTAACTTTGCCCGACCCCCAGCAGGCGGCTCCAGTCAAGAGGCTGGGGGTTGGCTTCCCAGATTAAAAATCGGATTGCCCTGAATTTGAAATACGGGCTGGTTTGGGTCATTTACCTGAAGCCCTTGTCCTCCAAATACTTGCTGAACGTTTCGCCCTTGAACCTTATCGATGTTGATAATCTGGTGAATTTCCTGGGCCAGTTTCCGCAGTTCCTCCGCAAAATCTGGATGCTGCTGCATCATCCGCTCTAGCCAAGCCTCTAGCTTCTGGCGCTCGTCGAGTGAGGTTTCTGCGGCGGCCATGGCCTGCTCTAGCTGCCGTTGCTTTTCGGGATTGAGTCGCCGCAAAATCGCCTGCCGCAGCGCTTGCCCTTTTTGCCTCGCTTGGTTCATGGCTTCTTCGGTCAAGAGTTCGCCCACCTTTTCCATGCTGGCATCGAGCAGTTTGGGCAGGGCATAGGCCAAAATCGTCCCAGCCGTGATGGAAAGCGGGTCAATCATAGCGCTGTGGGGAAAGAGAAGAAGATTTTCCTCCGTTATATCCGATATGTCTCCGATCTGATCTGGTCTGCTACGCCCAAACGCTGCAATAAACTTGTCAAAAAAACTTGTCGAAAAACTTGTCGAAAATTGCGCCGCCTCTGCCGGAGGCTCCAGCCCAGAGTCAAAACCCTACAAGCTGCTGAGAAAATCCTTAATCGCCTGGGGCTGGTCGTAGGGGCGGACAAATTGGGCAAGCTGCTGAATCTCTAGATTTGGGAAAAATTGGCTGTGGCTGACGGTGCGATAGGCCTCTCCGCGCAGATCATACAGCGTCAGGTCGCCGGCCTGCCAGACCAGCACTTCCGGCACGCCTAATCCCTGATAGACTGCCAGCTTGTTGATGCCGCCACTGCTCAGGTTCACTTCGATGGCAAAGTCGGGCAACGGCTTGAGCGTGTTGATGCAGTAGCACTCGTCTGGCTCTAGCCCACGGGCAGCAGCTTCCTGACGAAAGGTGGTGGAACCGTAGCCGTGCAGGGGAATATCCACCGCTTCGGCATAGCGCTCGATCAGCCGCGCCAGCACTTTCTTGACTAGCTCATGTTCGGCGGAGGGCATGAAAATTTCTAAGGTCCCTTCCAGGTAGATCAGCCGCAGGCCGGGATAGTCGCCCAGGGTTGCCAGCAGGCTATCGTACTGTTGCCAGGTTACGCCCGACAGCAGCACGCGCTGGTCTTCGGCATTCAAAGCAGGCTGGAAAGAAGAAATCATAGGTATAGCATAGCGCTGAGTATCGCTGCGGCTAGGCAGCCCCAACGCCGGAAACTGCCAGGGCTGGATTATCCCTCGTCTCGCCGTGGCGCGTCTTTGAACAGGCGCAGATCATCAGCCTGGGACACCAGCCATTGAAAATAGTCGGTTTGCTCGATTTGCGCGACCTCTTTTTGGCGCTTGGTTTGATCCACTTCGATTCGTAATTTGCGAATTTCCCGCTTCAGGGCTTCTTCCTGCTGCTTGCGCTGGGTAATGTCGATGCAGCTTCCTTCGTAGTAGAGCAGGTCGCCCGATTCGCTGCGAATGGCCCGCGCCCAGGCCGATGCCCAAAAGCGGCTGCCATCCTGGCGGCGGGCTGCGTATTCAAAATCTTTGATTTCGTCCTGAGATTCGAGGCGCTGCCGCAGGTCTTGCTGCTGGGCAGGGTCCACATAAAGCTGGGCCGTTGCGCCGCGAACGGACTCTAGCATTTCGCCGGGGGAGGCATAGCCAAACAGGCCCGCCATTGCCCGGTTGACTTCTAGATAGTCGCCATCCAGCGCCATCCGAAAAATGCCCTCCACTGCGTTTTCAAAGATGCCGCGATATTTGGCTTCGGCAATTCGCAGGGCATCTTCGGCCTGCTTGCGATCGCTAATGTCTTGAATTGCCGTTAGCAGGGTGTGCTGCCCGTTAAACCCAAACGGCCGCATCGACAGCAGCCCCCAAAACACGCTGCCATCGGCCCGCCGAAACAGCAGTTCTCCTTGGTAGGTCTGGTTTTGGGCGATCGCCTCCAGCACCGAAACCCGCTCCTCTGGCTGAGCGTAAAAATCGACCGTAGACTGGGCCAGCAGGGCCGCTGGCGACAGCCCCAGCAAATCCCCCAGCCGCTCATTAGCATACAAAATTCGCCCCGTTTCCACCTCGGCAATCAGCAGCCCCACAGGCGTTGCCGCCGTAATGGACTGAAACTGCTCCTCTCGCTGCCGTCGCTCTTCCTCGACCTGCTGCTGCAAGTCGGTTTCCACCAGCATCGAATGCTCCGTTGCGGTTTCCAGCAAGATCTCCAGATCCGTCTTTTCCTGCTCCACTTCCGACAAAATCTGGTCAGAATGGCCCGTCACCGTGTTCAGCAAAACTTCTAGGTCAGCCTTTTCCTGCTGAGTTTGCAAAAGCTGCTGACGCAACTGCTCGACTTGCTGTTGCAGGGCAATCACCTCCGACAGCAGCGGGTCGGGGGCCTGCTCAGAAAGCGATGCGGACGTGCCCATAGTGATTGACCGAAAGCGTGATTCGCAAATCGAGAGCTAGAATTTGCCAGAATTCCCAGGATAAGTCCCGGTCGATCCGAGAGAACAGAGAGGAGCGCCCTAATCAAACTGGAGCTTGAGCGTGGGTAGCAATCGCTGCAAATTGGGCAGCGACTTGGTTTGCCAGGGAATCTCATTTGATCCCTGAATCACTAGTTGGATCTGGCTACTTTGTCGCACCTTGATCACAAATTTGGACAGGGTATTGATCCCAGAGCTATTGAGAAACGCCAGCTTTCGCAAATCGAGTTCCAAATTTTGGGGTTCCTGCTTGACCACTTCATCCAGCAGTTGAGCGATCGGCGCGTATTCGTCGGGCCCGCCCAGACGCAGCGCCCCCTGGCAGGTCAATGTCTGCGTTTCTGCGTCATACCAGATTTGATAGTCGTCGTCCCGGAGTTCCATAGCGCTCAACTTAATCTTTGCTGATTCTAATGCATCTATCGTCTGTCGTAGCTCATCCATCTTGCAGCCTAGACGGGCATTTTAACCATCGTGGTGACGGCGGTGAGGGGCGGTTCTGCGGGCAGGGTTTCAAACTTCCATCCCAGGCGGGCGGCATAGTTGGTCAGCATAATCAATAGCCCCAGCCCCGACCCAGAGTTTGCGTCATCCAGGGCGTTGGCTTCTAGCCGCTGGATGTAAAGCTCGTCGGGATCGCTGGAAACAATTTCCTGAATCAGCGTTTGGAATCGAATGATGTCGTCGGATTTGATGCTGTTTGTGACGTAAAAAACCAGCGCGTCGCTGTGCAAATGGAGCTGAATCTGAATCGGAAAAGCGGAGGTTTCGTCACTAAACTTCATCGCGTTTTCCAGCAGCTCATTTGCAATAAAGCTTACGGCATCGCGAACCTTATCTTGCTGAGAGGGAGATGATAAGTCATCTTCGCCGGGAAAGAAGGTCGTCATGTAGTCGGCCACAAAATCGGCCGAGAGTCCGTTCACGCGCCAGCGCTGGCGGATGGGCGCAGAACTGGGGGAAAAAGCCAGCGACAGGAATTCCTGACTGGGGGGATAGTCGTCTTGAAAATCGCCAAAGATTTGCAGCATTGAACCAATGATTAACCGATGACTAACCGATCACCTGGGCAACGACGCGGCGGAGTTCCTGACTGAACGGGTGATCGGGATACCGCAGGAAAAAGATGCCGTTGCTGGCCAGGTAAATCATTTCTTCGGACAGGGTGAACACGCCTGCAACGGGCACTTTGTAGGTCTGGGTGACCTGTTCTCTGAGGACGTTTTGATCCATGCTGCTGAGGACTTTGTTGACGATGAGCAGCATTTGGCGGGCATCGAGCTGGCGGGCCACGTCTACCGTGACGGCGGTGCCCTGAAAGTCTTGCTGGTCGGGCCGCAGGATCAGCAGCACCAGGTTGGAAACGGCGATTGATAAGAGGGTTTCTTTGTTGAGGCCGGGGTGGGTGTCGATTAGCAGATAGTCGATTTCAAGCTGGCGCACGAGCTGGCGCAGTCCGTCGTTGAGCAGGCGAAAGTCATAGCCCTGGTTGAGAATGCGGGCGATTTCGTCGGCGTTGACGCTGGAGGGGACGAGAAACACTTGGCCGCCGCTGGGATGAGAGGAGGGGGGCGTGACGTTGTAGGCAGCATCGGCAATGGTGCAGCGGCCCCAGAGGTAGTCGTTGAGGGTTTTGTCGATTTTTTGGTCGTCTAGCCCGAAGATGACGTGGATGCCGGGTGAGGGAATGTCGGTGTCGATGACGGCGACTCGGTTACCCTGGAGGGCGATCGCCGTGGCCAGGTTTGCGGTGAGGTTGGACTTGCCTGTGCCACCCCGGTAGGAATGAATCGAAACAATTTTGGCCACAGAAACCTCGACTGGATGACAAAGACCGGATTCACACCTGATTGATGCGCGATTCGCACCTGCTGCATCTCCGATTTGCGGCTACGGTGGGTTGTGATCACCGTATCGTGTATGGGTTATGTAGCATTTCATCTGAAACTGGGGTGCTATTTGGGCCACTATTCTCTCATTTTTTCGCGTGAGGACAATTTAGCTTTTCTCGTGAACTTTTTTATCAGAGCGGATTTCTAATCGAGGCGGATTTCTGAGGATTTTGAGCGAAGCGGATTTTGATCGAAGCGGATAGGGGTTGGAGAGGATGACGGGCGGTGTCCATCTGAACCGATTCCAGGCTTATTCCATTCCAGGCTTATTCCAGGTTTATTCCAGGCTTCCATACAGGCTTATTCCAGCCCTACATCCAGCCCTATTCAGCCAATCGCCGTTTGAATTGTTCGGCTTCTTGCTGAATCTGGCGAAAATAGTCAGTTTGGGTGATTTCGGCGACCTGGCGCTGGCGTTTGGCCTCGTCGATTTCGATCTGAAGCTGCTGCACCCGCTGCTGGAGGGCCTGTTCCTGCTGTTTGCGCTGGGTGATGTCAATGCACATGCCCTCGTAGTAGAGGACTCTGCCCGCGCCATCGCACACGCTCCGCGCCGACTCTAGGAGCCACATCACGGTGCCGTCGCGGCGATACACCTGGTATTCAAAGTTTTTGACTTCGCCGTGCTGGGTGAGCAGGGATCGAAAGCGATCGCGCTCTTGGGGGTCTACGTAGACTTGCTGGGAGATGTCACCGACGCTGGCCATAAGCTCGGCGGGACTGTCGTAGCCATACATGCGGGCGATCGCCGGATTGGCGCTGAGATACTGACCATCGGGCGTGGTTTGGTAAATCCCCTCGGCGGCGTTTTCAAAGATGCTGCGGTAGTTGGCTTCAGCGATTCGCAAGGCATCTTCGGCCCGCTTGCGCTCGGTGATGTCTTGAAAAGCGGCGATCGCATAGACCACCTGCCCTTTTTCGTTGTAAATCGGGCTGGCCCAGACCTCCAAGGGAACCGTGCGATCGCCCTGGCGCAGCACCATATCGTCTACCGTACTGCTCTCGCCCGTCAGCGCCCGCACAATCGGCAGATCTGCGGTAGGATATAGCCGCTCTGCGCCCGCCTGATAAACCTGGTAGGTTTCTGACAATTCATCAGTCGCCACCTGCGTTATGGGGATATACCCCAAAATCTGCTGTGCCATGCGGTTGGCATAGTAGGAGCGACCGCCGCCATCTACCACAAACACGCCCACGGGCACTGCTTCGAGAAACTGTGCCAGTCGATGTTCGCTTTCCCGCAGCGTTTCCTCTGCTTCGCGCTGAAGCTCTGCCTCCACCGTGTCGGAGTGTTCGGTGGTCATCTCTAGCAAGATTTCCAGGTCAGATTTTTCTTGGCGGAGGGTTTCCAGTTCAGCACGGAGTTGGGCGATTTCCAGGCGTAGAGACTGCTCAACGGCAGGGTCTGAAGATGGGGCAGAACAAGGCTCCTGCATGATTTCAAGTCCGAATTTCAAGTCCGAATTTCAAGTCCGAAGCGAGTTGTGGAGCATGTCCCTAAACCATACCGCTTGTTCCTCTAAATCTCCAGACAAATCTCCAGATATTTTGTAGGTTTTTGGGAAATTGTTGACCTCACTGCAACAGTTCTTGAATTTCAGCTTTTGCGTGGATCACCTGGTTGCTGAGCAGGCGCACCACCCAGTCCAGCAGCCGCAGCGCAAGCTGGGGATTTTGCTGGCGCAAGGTGTTGAGGGATGCTGCTGATAACCAGTGCAGCGTGCTGGGGACATCGGCGATCGCCGTTACGGTATGCACGGCCTCGCTAGCGCAGCAGACTGCTTTGCCAACGATGATCTCCTACTTCCAGCAACTTCTGGGGCAGCAACTCATCTCGAAGCGCAAGATGGCTATCCATTCAGCAACCTACTCAATAGCCACGATCTGGCGAACCAGGCGATCCATTTCTTGCGACAGGGGATGGTCAGGATAGCGAACCGCAAACAGATCGCTGCTGCCAAGCTGCATCATCTCCTCACAGTTGGGCAAGACCGCGCCGATTTCGTTGCTATAGATCGACTCGACCTGCTTTTTCAGGTCTTCCACATCCACGCTGGCCAGCACGCGATTGATCAGCATGAGAATCTTGGGAACGCGCAGCTTTCGCGCCAAATCTAGAACCACCGCCGTTCCCTGAAAATCTTGCTGGTCGGGCCGCAGCACCAGCAGCAATAGGTTTGACATGGCCAGCGCCAGCAGCGTCTCTTCGTTCAGCCCGGGGTGCGTGTCGATCAGCACGTAGTCGAGATTGTAGGCTTTGACCAGATCTTGTAGCCCGCTCCGCAGCAGGCGCACATCGTATCCTTCACGCAACACGCGAGCGATATCCTCGGCAGAGCTTTTGGACGGCACTAAATAGACTGCGCCTTCCCCAGTTTTGAAGTCTGGCACGGTGACATCGTAGGCGCTTTCGGCAATCGTACAATCGCCCCAGAGGTAGTCGTTGAGGGTGTTTTTCATGCTGTTGGGTTCTAGCCCAAATAGGACGTGAATCCCCGGCGACTGGATATCGGTGTCAATCACGCCGACGCGCTGCCCGTGCTTGGACAGCAGGGCCGAAAGGTTGGCTGCGGTGTTCGATTTGCCCGTGCCGCCTCGAAAAGAGTGAATAGAAACAATCCGTGCCATTTAGCTCTGCTCGTCTGAATATGAAGGGGTGCGCTTGTAAGGAAGTGCGATGGGGGGGATGCCGCTGATGGAGGCTGCTAATCCACGCTGCTGTGATATGCTGCTTAGATAGTTTTTCTCTAATTTTTCTCTGAAGAAGGCGATCGCCTTCCTCAAACCATATCCTAATCAGAACCGTGCAGAGTTTACTCCGCTGAAAATCTTCAAGATTACCCACGTTCCTGCCAGAAGGCTCTTTTAAGGCTGCTATTTTCTGCTATTTCTAGGCAGCTACTTCTTGAAAGCGCCCGACAAAGCGTAGTCGGTTCTGCTCGTCTTTGCCCTCGTCTTTACTTGCGGCCCGCTTCTCTGGGCGGGATGCAGTAAGGTGATGAATAGAATCCAGCAGGCAGGGTATGAGCGAGTTGATTTTATTTTGGCATCGCCGCGATTTGCGAATTGCGGATAATGTGGGGCTGGCAGAAGGGCGATCGCGCTCGGCAAAAGTCATTGGCGTGTTTTGTCTCGATCCGGGTATTTTGCAGCGGGACGATGTGGCCCCGGTGCGCGTGGCCTATCTGCTGGGTTGCTTGCAAGACTTGCAGACGCGATACGCCAAAGCAGGCAGCCAACTGCTGATCTTGTACGATGACCCCGTGAAGGCGCTGCCTCGGCTGGCCAACGCCCTGGGCGCTCAGGCCGTGTACTGGAACCGCGACGTGGAACCCTACGGACGAGAGCGCGATCGCCAGGTTGCCGCTGCCCTCAAGGAAGCAGGCGTGGAATATCAGGCGTTTTGGGATCAACTGCTGCACGACCCCAAATCAATTCTCAGCGGCTCCGGCACGCCCTACACAGTCTATACGCCCTTTTGGAAAAACTGGAGCAGCAAGCCCAAGGCTGAACCCGTGGCGGATTTGACAAATGCCGAAGGGCTGACGGATTCTGAAAAAGATGCGGCAACCAAAGCGGGGGCGATCGCCCTGCCAACGCTGAAGGATCTGGGCGAAGTGTGGAACGGCGGCTTCATTCTGGAACCGGGCGAAGCGGCGGCCCAGGAGCGGCTCACGGAATTCTGCGATCGCGCCATTACTGATTATCAAGAGCAGCGCAATTTACCCTATGAAGACGGCACCTCCAGGCTGAGCGCAGCGCTCAAGTTTGGGGCGATCGGTATCCGCACCGTCTGGGCCGCCACGCAAACTGCCCAGGAACAGACCCGCAGCGACGAAGCCCAGGAGGGCATCCGCGTCTGGCGGCAAGAGCTTGCTTGGCGCGAGTTCTATCAACACGTCCTGTATCACTTCCCCGAACTGGCCGACGGCCCCTACCGCGAACCGTTCAAAGCCTTTCCCTGGGAAAACAACGAGAAACACTTCCAGGCGTGGTGTGAGGGGCGCACGGGCTATCCGATTGTGGATGCAGCCATGCGCCAGTTGAATGAGATAGGCTGGATGCACAACCGCTGCCGCATGATCGTCGCCAGCTTTTTGACGAAAGATTTGATCATCGACTGGCGCTGGGGCGAAAAGTATTTCATGCAGCGGTTGGTCGATGGCGACCTGGCAGCGAACAACGGCGGCTGGCAGTGGAGCGCCTCCAGCGGCATGGACCCAAAACCGCTGCGGATCTTTAACCCCGCCAGTCAAGCGCAAAAGTTTGACCCGGAGGCGGAATACATCCGCGAATGGCTGCCAGAATTGCGCGGGCTGGAGACTGCACAACTGGTGACAGGGATCATTGATGCGGGCGATCGCCGTTCTTGTAATTATCCTGCACCGATTGTCGATCACAAAAAGCGACAGGCTCTGTTCAAGCAGCGGTACGCCGACGCGAAAGGAAACACGAAGGGGTAAGGGACGGTTTCAAACCTTAGGCTGAACATGCTGAACATTTAGAGAAACATTAGAGAAACATCCAGCCGCAATTCTGCCTAGCCGCGCAGCCCCAAATCCGCAGCAACGCGATGGGCGCAGGCAAAGCCCGAAAAAGCGACTGCGTTTAACCCCTGTCCCGGAAAGGTGCTGTCGCCGACACAGTAGAGGCCAGGGATAGCGGTGCGGTTGAAGGGCATTCCCAGCAGGCCCAGCAGCTTGCGCCGGGGAATGGGGCCGTAGGAACCGTCTACGCGGCCGAGAAAGCGGCGATGGGTGCGGGGCGTGCCCGCTTCCTGAAAATCCAGCCCAGCGGCAAGACCTGGAAAAATGGCTTCGAGGCGATCGCACAATGCTGCGGCTACGTCCTCCTTCTGGGCTTCGTACTCGCTGGGCGAGAGGCGTTGCCAGTGGTCTACCCAGTCGGGCGTGAAGGTGTGGATGATGTGGTAGCCGTCGGGCGCGAGGCTGGGGTCAAGCAGCGTAGGAATCGAAACAAAAACCGTGCCTCTGGCAGCTTCGATGCGGCTCCAGTCTTCTAGCAGAATGTGGTGACACTCAGTATCAGGTGGCAGCACGTCGGCCCTCACCCCCAGATGCAGGCTAAAGAAGCTGGGCGACTTGCGATAGCGCTGCTGCCATTTTTGCTCCGACTTGGGTAGCACGGCAGCGGGCAGCAGTTTTTCAAACGTATCCCAGCGAGTGGCGTTGGAAATGACGCGGCGGGCGCGGTAGGTTTTGCCTGAGGCCAGCCGCACGCCAACCGCGCGACCGTTTTCCATCAGGATCTCCGTGACGCGGGACTTGTAAAGGATTTTGCCGCCTGCCTTTTCCAGCCCTTCTGCCAGTTTCTGGGCAATCTGCCCCACGCCGCCCCTGGGATAATTGATGCCGCCATAGTGGCGATCGCTAAACACCATGCCCGCATTGATCATGGGGGTCAGGTCTGCGGGCACCACCGACCAGCAGTAGCATTCCATGTCAATGAAGCGCAGGAGGTCTGGGTCAGAGATATAGCGACGGGCAATGTCGCCCACGTTTTGCGGCAAATATTTCACCAGCCCCAGACAGGCAAAGGGATGCTGAAAAAACACACGGGTTAGATAGCGTGGCTCCTCCAGAGACAGCAGTTCCATCGCGTTGAGGCAGTTAAACACCGCCCAGCACTCGTCATAAAACTGGCGGATGCCCTTCGCCTCATGGGGAAACTTGGCAGTCAGTTCTTGCAAAAATTTCTCATATTCGCGATGTACTTTGAGCTCTAGACCGCCGGGTAAGTGGTAGTGAATCTGCACCGGATCAGGAATCGTCTCGATTTCCATGCCCACGGCAGCCAGTGCCCGCGTCAGCAGGTTTGTTGTGCCCTGGCTGCCAAACCCAAAGATCATCGACGCGCCCACATCAAACCGATAGCCCTCCCGCTCAAAGTAGCCCGCGCTGCCCCCCGGAATCAGGTAGCGCTCTAGCACCAGCACAGATGCCCCCTTTGCCGCAAGCTGGGTGGCCGTCACCAGGCCGCCAATGCCCGACCCAATCACGATCGCATCAAACGCTGTGTCGTCTGGAGGAATGGGGGAAAGGGGCGTGGGCTGGGTGACGGAGGCATCGGTCTGCATAGAGTATTTTTGCAGCTAGTTTTTGCAGTGAGTTAGGTGTGCGGCTGGTTTAGAAACTCTCGTTTCTTGGGGACAGGGCGTATCCCGTCTTACAAACTCCTGTGGACACACCAGTCTTCTGGGCTGAGCGGCGATGCTTTGATCCCCCCTAACCCCCCTTGGACAAGGGGGGAGCCGATCCCCCCACCCCCCTTGAGCGAGGGGGGAACCAATCCCCCCTGACCCCGCTTGAGCAAGGGGGGAGCCGAAGCAGGAAGAACTGGATCGGAAGTCCCCCTTATTAAGGGGGATTTAGGGGGATCTTTCAGAAGCCCCATGCAAACGACCGGGATGTGTGGACACAGTAGTTCCTAGAAGAGGACGCTGTAGGGGCGATCGCACTTTACGCACTCTGTTTCAGTCCTCTTCAGTCCTCTTCAGTCCTCAATGTATCAGTGTATCGGACTGGCTGCCG
>NZ_DVEA01000158.1:0-11901 GCF_015295965.1 Thermoleptolyngbya sp. M55_K2018_002 | reverse complement strand
TCGGCATCGGCTTCTTGCTTTTGCCGCTCGACATATTCCAGATAAGTGGTGTAATTGCCCGGATACTGGCGAATCGTGCCGCCCGCTTCCAGCGCAAAGATCACGTCCACCACGCGATCGAGGAAATAGCGATCGTGCGAAACGGCGATCGCACAGCCATTAAAGTCCTCCAGGTATTCCTCCAGCACCGCCAGCGTTTGCACGTCCAGGTCATTGGTCGGCTCGTCCAAAATCAGCACATTGGGCGCGCCCATCAGCACCTTCAGCAAAAACAGCCGCCGCTTTTCGCCGCCGGAGAGCTTGTTGATCGGCGCGTATTGCTGGTTGGGCGAAAACAGAAAGCGCTCCAGCATTTGCGACGCGGTGATGATGCTGCCGTCCGCCGTTTTCACCAGTTCCGCCACGCTTTTGAGGTAATCAATCACGCGCTGGTTTTCATTCATATCCAGGTCTTCGGAATGCTGGTCGAAATAGCCGATGTGGATGGTGGAGCCGATTTCGACCGTGCCCGAATCCGGCTTTACGCGCCCGGTGATGATGTTCATCAGGGTGGATTTGCCCGCGCCGTTGCCGCCGATGATGCCGATGCGGTCTTCGGGGTTGAAGCTGTGGGTGAAGTCGTTGATCAAGAGGCGATCGCCGTAGGACTTGGAAATATTCGTCAGCTCAATCACCTTTTTGCCAATCCGCCGACCAGCGGTGGTGATGTCCACTTTGCCGCTGGCTTGCTTAAACTCTTGCGCCTGCATGTCGCGGATGCGGTCGATGCGGGCTTTTTGCTTGGTGCTGCGGGCTTTGGGACCGCGCTTCAGCCATTCCAGTTCGCGCCGCAGGACTCCGGCGTGTTTGCGCTGGCTGCTGGCGGCCGATTCTTCGGCTTCGGCTTTTTTCGCCAGGTAATAGCTGTAGTTGCCCGCGTAGGCGTAGAGGTCGCCCCGGTCGATTTCCAAAATGCGGTTGGTGACGCGATCGAGAAAGTAGCGGTCGTGCGTAATCAGCAAAATTGCGCCGCGAAAGCGCTTGAGGTAATCCTGGAGCCACTCGACTGAGAGCGCGTCGAGGTGGTTGGTGGGTTCGTCGATCAGCAGCGCGTCGGGGTCGGAAAGCAGCGCCGTGGCGATCGCAATTCTGCGGCGATATCCACCCGACAGGTCGCCCACCCGCGCCTCAAAGTCCTGAATGCCCAGCTTACTGAGGATCACCTTGGCCTGGGTTTCTAGCTCCCAGGCGTTGGCCATTTCGATTTTCTGCGACACGCTGGAGAGTTTCGCCATTAGCACGTCGGGGTCGCCGTGTCCGTGCGCCAGCTTGTCCGACAGATCTTCATACTCGCGCACTAGCGCCATCTGCTCGCCACAGTCTGCAAACACCTGCTCCAGCACCGTGCGATTCTCATCTACGGCGGGCTGCTGCGGTAGGTATACCACCTTTGCGCCAGAGTTGCGCCAGATCTCGCCGCCGTCCGCTGGTTCCAGCCCCGCCAGCATTTTCAGCAGAGTAGACTTGCCCGACCCGTTGGTGCCGATCAGCCCCACCTTGTCGCCTTCCTCCAGGCTAAAGCTGGCATCCCGGAGAATTTCCTTGATGCCGAAGTCTTTGCGGAGCGATCGCACATTGAAGATAGCCATCTTAGGAATCCGAGAGTGGGGTCAGTGGGGATTTTGTTTTAACGCACCGGGAAAGTTGCGCTAGGGTTAGAGGCAGTCTGGTTTATGATAGCTGTTTGCTTGCTCCGTCTGGATTCGTGAGCCTAGATTTGTAAGCCTGGATTTGTGAGTCTGCGTCTGTGAATCTGCGTTTGTGAATCGTTATTTGTAAATCGTTATTTGTGAATCGTTTTACGAGTCGCCGCGATATGAGCCGCCGCGTGAGAAGTATTGGGAAAAGTCGCCGTCCGGTGCAGTCTGCGCCGATGCCCTCGGCTGTGCAGCCAATCATCGAGCCGCCCCAGAAATCGCCGGAGTCGGGCGATCGCCCTTCTGGGTCGTCTGCGCTGCCCTGGGAAAGTACGCCAGTCGATACTTGGGCGATGGAGGCGCGGATGTTGCGCTGGCTGACGTTTTTGTGGCTGGGCCTGGGGCTGGCGGTGCTGTTTTCTGCCTCCTACGCGATCGCCGATACCGAGCATGGCAACGGGCTTTATTATATTCAGCGCCAGGTTTTGTATGGGTGCATTGGGCTGCTGGGCTTTAGCCTGTTGGTCAGTACGCCGCTGCGGTTTGTGCTGGGCATGGCGGATCTGCTGATGCTGATCTGCCTGGGGCTGATTCTTCTAACCCTGGTTCCCGGATTTGGCACAACGGTCAACGGCGCGAGTCGCTGGCTGGCGATTGGGCCATTGCCGATTTTGCAGCCATCGGAATTGATCAAGCCATTTCTGGTGTTGCAAGGGGCGCGGATTTTTGGGCGGTGGGATCGGCTGTCGTGGCGGGTGCGGTTTACCTGGCTGGGCATTTTTATGCTGCTGCTGGCCAGCATCTTGCTCCAGCCCAACCTGAGTACGACGGCGCTGTGCGGAATGCTACTGTGGCTGATGGCGCTGGCGGCAGGGCTGCCCTGGCGATACCTGGGTGGCACGGCGATCGCCGGGCTGAGTGCTGCTGTCCTCAGCGTCAGCCTGCGCGACTATCAGCGCGATCGCATCGTGTCGTTTCTCAATCCCTGGGCAGACCCCGCCCAAAACGGCTACCAGTTGATTCAGAGCTTGCTGGCTGTCGGCTCTGGCGGCCTCACGGGCACGGGCTTCGGGCTGTCGCAGCAAAAGCTGTTTTACCTGCCGATTCACTACACCGACTTTATCTTTGCGGTCTATGCCGAGGAATTTGGGTTTTTGGGCGGGCTATTGCTGCTGCTGCTGCTGGGTTCCTTCGCGGCGCTGGGGCTGCGGGTGGCGCTAAAGGCCAAAAGCCCAATTCATCAACTAGTGGCGATCGGCGTGGTGGTGCTGCTGGTGGGGCAATCGCTGCTGAATATTGGCGTAGCCACAGGAGCGCTGCCCACCACCGGGCTACCGTTCCCCTTCTTTAGCTATGGCGGCAGTTCCGTCATCGCCAGCCTAGTGTCGGCGGCGCTGCTGGTGCGGGTGGCACGGGAAAGCAGCAGCGCTGCGGTGGTGTCGCTGGGCCAGGGGCGCAGGTTTAGGGGCGATCGCTCGTCACTACAACCCATCCCAAAGCGCAAACGAAAACCGCTCTGACGCTTTATCAACAGGAATTTCCTGTCTCTCTAAATATCCGTATGAGATATCCGTATGAGATACCTGTGTGAGATACCTGTGTGAGGCTATCCTCGATTACCTGCTGCCCATAGGCATTGCTCTGGATCAAACCATCCGGCGATCGCGCTTCTCGTCAAATCCATGCCGCTTGGATGAGTTGCACCGCCGACACAACACTTGCAGGTTGCTCAGATCATTCGCGCCACCCTGCGCCAGCGGAATGATGTGATCGACCGTTAGCTCTGCTTGCTCTGGGCCAGCACCGCAGTGATTGCATTGATGGCGATCGCGCTCCATCACATATCGCCGCACCTCCGGCGGAATCCGTATCCGTGGCGTTCTGTCCATTAGCCCGCACTATGAAGTAGCAAATCTGTTTGCAAATCAACGGGATAGTTAGAAATAAACAGCTCTTTTCCCTTTTCTGCTTTACCTTGCATGTAGTTGTTCATGCCATACTGAAGTTCCCACTCATAGATATAAGCGAATGAAAAGTTTTTACGAACTTCTTCACAATCATCATAAGTAATTAGCCATTTGTGGGAACACTCGTACATTAGTCGAGCAAAACGAGTGTGATCAAAGTCAATGTGTAAATTCCCTTTTTTCCCATAGAGCTTAGAATGAGTCTTACTCAAGTAAGGAGGATCTAGAAAAATGAATACATCCTCGCCTGGCTCTTGCAGCAAAATGCTGTAATCTAGATTGCTGACGCGAGTGTCTATGAAACTTTGCTCTAGAGCAGCTAATCGCTCAATAGATGATTCAGTAAATCTTCCTTTGAAAGAGGCATTTGAGTATCCCCCACTTTCAATTGTGCCAGAAAAAGTAATTCGGTTAAGAATAAAAAACCTCGTGGCCCTTTCTATAGAACTCATTCTGCTAGTGTCTGCCAAAGCTAGGGACTCAAATAATGCTCTTCCGTCCTTAGAGTTCTTTTTGATTTCCCAAACTCTTTCGACTAGTTCATCCAAGTTTGTTTTTACTGCTAGCCAAAAGTGATAGAGTTCTGGATTGATATCGTTTATCCAGCAACTCAGATTAGGATACGTTTGAGACACGTAGAAGAATACTGATGCGCCACCGGCAAATGGCTCTCGAAACTCCTTAAAGTGAAAAGGTAAGTATTTTACAATCTGAAGAATAGCTTTCTGCTTACCGCCTGGATAGCGTAGAGGACTCTTAATCATAGGAAATTACAACAGTTGGAACCGAGACTGAACTGGCTACTGTATCAAATTTTAAACTAGGTGATTTTCTTATTCTACTGGATGCAGTATGCAGACGCATCTTTATTTCCCATCCATTTGTAAAATCTAAGTTCACATATTGCCGACAGACACTTGCTTTCATGCCTGTTGGAGGTTCCATCTTGTCAAATTCTTGAATTTCAATTTCACTGCTCTGGGTTCTAACGATAACCTTATAATAATCTGTGGCTCCCACAAGATACTGAAACAGCTTTTTAGCACATTCCTTGGAGTGCATATTTATAAATTCACAAACTAATCCGCAAACAGGATCATATAAAAGCTCATGTAAATAGTTTGAAGGTAAGTCTCTAAAATATTCAAATCCCTGTGTTTCATGAATGAATGAGTTAGTGATTTTATATAATTTATAGAAAAATATATTATTTCATTGCTGTTTTTAGTATATCCACAATGAGTAGGTGTTGTTCTAGGTCTTTGATGTCTCAGAGCCATGTGGTTGTGCTTGATTGACAAATTTATATTTCCCTCTTCTGAAAATAAGCGGATATCCGTTACATCGGAATTATTATTTTTATCTGGGAGTCGATCAATCTTAATTTCTTTTCGGGTAGATATAGAGAACTTAGACTCTAGCCAAAGTTGAGATAGAGTTTTTGCTGCAAGTCTGAACTTTTGCAGTAATCTTTTATCCACAGTTTCTAGCTTCGGATAGTCTCGTTTTTGAGACTCAATTGCCTGGTCAGTTAATTTTGCATAAGAATTTACTCTCATGATGTCTTCAACAATCAAGTATTCTAAAAGGCGGCCGTGTAAGTTTGACAGATTAGTCATATTTCTGAAGATACTCTTGTATTTCGATGTCAGCAGAAAGTAATCAGGAATGTGCTTTAGAGGATTTATTTTTCAAGGGTGGGTTCCCAGTGATTCTGATTACTATGTCCAATTTTCTCGCTTAAGCAGTCGGGATCAGGAATATGTGGGAGGTTGTGGAATCGCCCTTGTATCTAAGTAATTGCTCTTATCGCTCCGATATCCGATGTAGCTGCATTTAGTGTGCCCAGAAGGGCGATCGCCCTCATCCCAAGACGGGGCGTTGAACCCGATCGCCCGTCTAGAACGATCGGGTTTACTGAAGTGGTGAAGTTAGGCGATCGCCCCTTCTTCCGTTTCCACAGTCTCCAGAGTCCCCAGGTCTTCGGCGGGGTCTTCGGCAGGCAGAATGACCAGATCCGCCTCACTGATTCCGGGCAGCGCTTTGCGATCAAGCTGCATGGTTGCTAAGTGCTGATTGAAGGCGGCGATCGCCTCGTTGTAGGCGGCGATGCGCTGCTCCAGGTCTGCCTTTTGGCGATCGAGCTGGCGGATTTTTTCCTCAGCTTCCTTTTCTAGCACGCGGGCCAGGTAGGCGCGGGCAGCGTCATATTGCTGGAGGATGTGGTCTGCCTGCTGCTGGGCGCTGGGCAGCAGGTGCGTATTCAGCGTTTGGTTAATCGTCTGGCGGAAGGTGCGGGTGATGGTGTCCTTTACCTTTTGCTCAAAGTCGAGCTTGAGCAGTTGGCGAATCGCGGGTTCCGCCTCGATCATGGTCTGGTAGTCGTAGCCGCGACAGGCCTGTTGCAGCGTTTGCCGCAGTTGCCAGATGGAGCAAGTGCCCTCGGTATAAAACTCTGGACGTTCCCGCACATAGCGATCGCACTCCGTCTTGGCCTCGTTTTCCAGTGCCAGGGTCGCCTGGTCGCGCAGTCGGCGCAGGGCTTGCTCGATGCCGCCGTCGTTGCCCAGCAGTCGATACAAATCGCGGTAATAGTCGTGCTGGCGCACCCGGTCGATCAACCGCTGAAAGAAGCGCCCCATCAGGTCTTGCGACGACTCCACCAGCACTTCTTCTAGCCCGTTTGCCAGGTAGTAGAATGCCTCTGCCAGAATGCCCGACAGGGGCACGACGGAATTGCGCTTGTGGCTGGCTTGCGCCTGACGATGCACTTGGCTGACGGAAAAGGTTTGCAGCAGTTCATCCAAGCGGCTGACCATGCGGGCTTTGAGGCGTTTGAAATCGTCTTCAAAGGCAGTGTTGAGGCTGCTGGCAACGGCTTCATTCACCGAAGCTTCGATATCCTGCTGAAAGGCTTCGCCAACGCGCTTCAGGTCGTGGCTGAGCTGGCGCAATTCCATTGCCTTGATGCCCTCCAGGTCGCGGGGCTGGCTGCCGATATGCTGCCATGCGTCCAGATAGGCTTTGCGGAGGGCGATGCAGAGGGGCTGCAAGTCGTCTGCCAGCGTAGCGAGGAGTTGGGGACGCTTCTCTTCGGTCAAGTAGCGAGTGATGGCATTACGAAAGGTTTCGATGCCGCTATCGTGAATCAGTTGGTCAATCAGCGATCGCCCCTGCTCGTTCAAGATTCGCACGTAGTTTTCATTGGGCGATTCATAGCTCCGCACGTCAATGCGAAAGCGATCGGCAGGCAGTTTGCCAGAGTTGGCGCAGTAGCGGTTGAATTCATTCACGAATTGCGGCGTGTCTTCAATCTCCCCGCTGATGCGAATGCTGTCGGCAAAGAGGGAATCCAACCCGTAGCGATCGCCCGCGCTGGTGTGGCGAATCTGGCTGCCATAGAACCCCAAAAGGGCGCTGGTGCGATAGATCCGGTTGGTGTCCTGAAACTGCTCCTGCACGAGGCGATCGAGCCGCTGGCGAAGCTGCGTGTTGTACCAGGTTTCGTCAATCCGGTTGAACACATAAAAGACGCGATCGCGCACGCCAGGATTACTGCGGGTCGTCTCCAGCAGTTCCGTTTCTTCGCTAGTCATGTCGCCCGCAGCAGCAGGCTTCAGCACGCACACCACGGCGGACGTATCGGGATTTTCGATCTTGCGGTAGGTCAGTTCTGCATCGCGCCTTACGGGCGCGTCGATTCCCGGCGTGTCTACCAGCACGTTTCCGTCTTGCAGCAGCGGATGATGGCAGTAGTATTCAATCCGCTTGAGGACGGCGCTATTGGCTCCCCGGCGGGCGTAGGCGGCGGCTTCCTGGAGCGTAGCAAACTGGAACTGCTCCATCGAATAGGTCTGGTTTTGCGTCGGGTGGATGCGATCGCCATTGGCGACAAACCCTTCCAGCAGGTAATTCAGGCACTGGCCTGCTTAGCCCGTTCCGACTTGCTCTCGCCGCCCTCAGTGGCAATCACGTCGCGGCACAGCCCTTGCAGCAGGTTCACCACGTCGGGCTGGCGAATGTCGGCCGGAGCCGTCACGCCTAGCCGCTGGCACAGCGCCGCCGCCTGTTCGCAAATTTCTGCTTCGCTCATAAAGGTCAGCACGACACGCTCTTTGCCCGCTTCGGCGTAGGCAATGCGGCATTCTGTACCCGTGGCGTGTCCTTCGGCACTGTAGAGCAGTTCGCGCTCCAGCAGCGCGTTGATCAGCATGGATTTTCCGGCGCTAAAAGCTCCCGCAAAGACGATTTCAAACGTGGGGGCGATCGCCTTGGCCAGCGACGCTTCGGCTTTGGTGGTGTCGAGGTGCGATCGCAGCGCTGGCTCTTGGCGCAGCAGTTCTATCAAACGAGCAACCGGGACTTGTAGCGATTCGCCTTGGGGTGAAGGAGCAGTCATAACTGTGACAATCCAGTGATTGGTACATAGGTAGATTCCAACCCCAGGATTCCCATTTCGCAGCGCTTCGCAGAGGTATCAGTTCGGATTGCCACACCTCGGAGATCACGGAATTTGCCTGAAAACTAGCCCAGGAACCAGCCTGAAACTTACCCGAAACTTACTCAAAACTTACCCGAAACCGCTTGAGTTGACAGCAGGATACGGCGCTCAGGGCAGGGCTTGACCGTTTTGTTCAGGGGCGATCGCCAGCAGGGTTTCAGCCGCCTGCTCTGCCCATTCATCGGGACTGGGATAGGTCGCAGCCTTTTCTGCACCATAAACCACTTCCAGCGCGTGGGTGTGGACGGCTCCGGGCGAAAAGGTGACCGCCGCCATGCCAGCAGGCAGTTCCAAGGCGATCGCCTGGGTCAGCCCCTCGATGGCCCACTTGCTGGCGCAGTAGGCAGCAGCGTTGGCGGCTCCCTGTCGGCCCCAGCGGGCGCTCAGATTCACGATAATGCCCCGCTGCTGCGCTACCATTGCCGGAAGAAACGCCCGCAGCACATTGGCAACTCCCTGCACGTTGACCGCCAGCGTCCGGTCAAACTCGACAGCAGGTAAGTCCCAAAAAGCAGCCATCGGCGGCGTATAGCCCGCATTATTGATCAGCAAATCTGGTGCGCCCTGCTCTAGGATCGATTCCGCCCAGGCGTTTACCTGATCAGGTCGGGTTACGTCCACGCTCTGAAACGGGTGGGTCTGAGACTGGTGGCTCTGAAGCTGATGCGGGGCGACGTATTGCTGCTGCAACTGGGCGATCGCCCCTCCATTCAGATCACAGCCACAGACCGTATGCCCCAGCCTGATGAACCGATGCGCGAGCGATCGCCCTAGCCCCTGCCCAACGCCTGTAATAGCAATTCGTTTTTGCATTCGCTCTTACGTTTCCAGGGATATCCTAAGTCTATACCGCTGCCAGACACAAAAAATCACGCAAAAGGCTCTAGAAAATTGAATTATCTGGTCTAATCCTGTGCTGACTTTTGTTCTATCTGCCGTTCAACCCAGTCCCTCACTGCTTGGCGAAATGTCCGGCGATCAAGATTGCGATAGGCTTCAGTCAGTTAGGTCAACTGGCGATCTCCATAGTTCGGTGAAAAACTCGCGATAAAACTCGCCGTAGCCCAAGTTCAGATACTTGATCTGGGGGGCGATCGCCTCATGTAGTCTGGGGAGGTCGGCCATTGGCAGGGCAGGCTTGTAGTGGTGTTCGACGTGCCAGCAGTTGCCATTGGTCAGCCAGTCGGCAAAGCGGCTCGGTAAGATCGTGCGCGTGTTGGCCATCATGTCTGTGGTATCTCGCTGACAGCCCCAGTGTTCCGGCAGTTCGATCAGCGCATGAACAGGGCCCGCAAACAGCAGCGGCACAAGCCAAAGATGAACAAACACAGGCGTTTGCAGAACAGCCGTGATCAGCCCCATGCCAAACAGCAGCAGGGCCATGACTCGATAGCCGCGCATCACGTTGGCGATCGCCCAGCGGGGTGCTGTTGTGCCTGCCGGGCCCATACCGATCCGAATCGCGGCTTCATGACCCAATAGGGAACTCAGCAAACTGCGAGCCACTGTGCAGTAGTGACTTAGCATAGACAAGTGCAGCAAAAAGCTCAGCGGTGCGCTCAGCTTGCCAAAGTCATAGGAAAAGGATTCTTCGTCTTCGGGCGTGCCTACGGCCCGGTGATGGTAGCTGTGGGTGAGGCTGTAGCGGGTAAACTCCACCCCCATCGGTAGCCCCAGCAGGAAGCCGATCGCCCCGCCCCAGCGTCGCCCAAAATGCTTCTGGTGAATCATTTCGTGAGAAAGCTCGACCCCGTGGGCAAACATCACGCCCAGCACGAATTGGAACGGCAGCCTGAATGGGAATGGGAACAGGAGGATGCAGGAGATAGTGACAGCGGCGATCGCTCCGTAAATCGCCAGCTTTTTCAGAAAGCTTGCAGTAGAAACAGATAGGGTCACGATACGTACTCCGTCGGACGAGAAGATTCAAAAGGAATCCAGAATTGAAAAGCCGAGTCGTATCGACGATGAATATGATAGGGACGCTTAATAAAACTTAACCTCAATTTTAGAATTAGCCAAAGCGCTTCCGATGATATCTAGAAAACATTCGGCAGGAGTTTTCTAGGAAAGTTTTAGAACACTAGGACGGTACATCAAGAAGAATCAAGTTTTCACGCAAAAGAAGCCCGACAAATCAGTATGTTTGTCAAGCTAGGGAAGATAAACAGGACAAGCAAGTGCAAGCGGAAATGAGCAGCGATCGCACGCTAGAAGTCAAGAAACCTTCACGGGCGATCGCGGGCTAGGATTTCCAGACGCTATACGGGCTGCACCACGGAACCGTACCGTTCTAGATCAGGCTGCAACCGCTGGAAACCCTTCATCAAGCGGCCTTGATGCGTCACGGTGGCCCGCAGCAGGGCCGGGGGAAGTGCCGCCACCCAGTTATCCCCGCACCGCTTTGCAGCAACCAACGGTGGAATCCAATCGCGCAGCATTTCGCTAAAGGCAACAGAGGCATCGTGGGGCAAGCCAGCCGATAGATTGTCCACTGCCATCACGGTGATCCCCTGTTCAGAAAATGGCTCTAGCACTGCCCGCGAGATCGGGTCATAGCCAAACACCGGCTTGTACAAATCGCCCGATTGCACCGTACAGGCGACGCTGCCCGCCGGCGGATCGCAGCTCAAATCCCCAACAACTTGCAGACGATGATTGCCACGTCGCCACGCAGCTTGAAATGCGTCGTGGGGAAGAATGCGCGGATATTGCGGGGCCCAGAAGACACAATTTAGCAAGATGGATAAGTAAGGTAATAAATCGGGGATGCGGCTGCTGTAGCGCTCAGGGAAGGTTGCATACTCGGCACTGTCGAAAAGACCGTCCCCATTGCGGAGCGTGTCGGGCTTTTGCAGGGGGCACTGAAACAGCCCTGTGCGACCAGAGGCAAACAGCGCGGGCAACGCCTCCGCAGAAACGATTTGCGGCGACAGCAGTTGCAAAATCTCCATCGCGCCCTGGCCAACGTTGCCCAATCCAGCGATCGCCACCATCAGCGGATAGTCCGTCACGCCCAGCAGCGCCGGATCTTGCTGGAGGCGATCGCCCAGTGTCCGCAAATGCGCCGTTGCCTCGGCCAAATTTGCATACTCATACACAGGCTTCAGTTCTGCAAACACACAGGGCTTGCCCAACGCCACGCAGCGCTGCCCAAAGGCCCTCAGCGTTTCAAACATGCCCGTCTGCCCGGCCGATCGCCCAAAGAATACTGTCCGCCGCCCTTCTTCATCGGTGATGCATTCGTAGTCGATCAGCGTCATGCGGCGATCGAGCAGTTGTTGCAGCAGGGGCATATTGTCGGGCTGCCCCTTGATTACATGGGCAAACACCAAGTACGTTTTGCCATCCAGCAGTTGCTCTGGGTAAAGCTCTTTGACACAACAGATGATCTCTGCCTCGGATAGGTCTTCCTGAATCACGGCTCCCGCCGCCGCAAATTCAGCATCAGAGAACGTCCGCAGTTGTGCTGGCTGCACGATAAACCGAACGCGATCGCCCAACTGTTTCTTCAATCGCTGCACATCGGATGGAACCAGCGGCACTCTGGCTTCAAACTTGCGTGCTTCGTTCTCTCGACGAATGCCAATTGTTACATAGCTTGGATCAGTCATGACACCTTTTGAATCAGTTCATTACACAGCATTTTGCACAGCCAAGTGCAGAATTAGACCTGCAAAGCGTTCGGTAGAGTCGAGCGAAGAATTAACTCGGCGGTTTCAACCCCAAGACTTGAAACTGGATTAATCAAACTGGA
>NZ_DVEA01000111.1:0-11971 GCF_015295965.1 Thermoleptolyngbya sp. M55_K2018_002 | reverse complement strand
ACGTGAAGCGCTGGGACAGGGCGGCCTACAATGGACGCAGCCCTGAGACAGGCACGCGCTGTCGAGGGGTCAGGCGTTGGTGGGTGCGGGAACACCTGCCAATGCCGTAGATGACTAAACGACCAAAATTTCGGGGGTAAGGGTAAGCCGCGCTGACTTGGGGTCATTCACAGCTTGATGGTTGATTGTAAGGGATGCGATCGCCCCTGGCAAGAAAAAGTTTCACGGGTTCAACATTGAGAACAAGGATTGGGCACAAGGATTGGGCGCAAGGATTGAGAACGAGGATTGGGGGCAAGAATTGGGGACAACCTTGAGCAAACCTGTGATTAGTTGCCGCAGCGAGAAAATAGCTTGATACTGGGGAGGAACCGTGATGCACTGAGACTCTGTCATGAGTGCCTCTTCTGCCTATGAATATCAGGTCGGCGGCAGGCTGCCCGCAGGCGCACCTAGCTATGTCGTGCGACAGGCAGACGACGAGCTATATCGGGCGCTCAAGACGGGTGAGTTTTGCTACGTGCTGAACTGTCGGCAAATGGGCAAGTCTAGCCTGCGCGTGCGGACGACCCAGCGCCTCCAGGCAGAGGGCTGGAGCTGCGGTGTGGTGGATTTGTCGAGCATCGGCAGCCGCGACATCACGCCCGACCAGTGGTATGCCGACTTGATTATGCGCCTGCTGCGGAGCTTCCAGCTTGCCAAGCAGGTTCCTCTGCGGCAATGGCTGGCAGAGCGTCAGGACTTGTCGCCTGTGAATCGGCTGGGTGAATTTCTAACAGAGACGCTGCCTGCGCTGGTGTCGCCGCCGATTGTGATTTTCGTGGATGAAATCGACAGCATCCTCAGTCTATCGTTCAATACCGACGATTTTTTTGCGCTGCTGCGGGCCTGTCATGATGCGGGGCAGTTGACCTTTGCGCTGCTGGGGGTGACTACGCCCTCTGACCTGATTGCGGATAAGACGCGCACGCCGCTGAATATTGGTCGGGCGATCGCCCTCACTGGGTTCCATCTCGACGAGGCCGAGCCGCTGCTGATGGGGCTGGAGGGCAAGGTCGATCATCCCAGAGCCGTCCTGCGCGAAATCCTTGCCTGGACAGGCGGGCAGCCGTTTCTGACGCAAAAGGTGTGTCAACTGGTGGCCCAGCACAGCCAGCTAAACGCCACGCCCGGTCGCGCCCCGTGGGAAGCGCCCGATTTGCAAACGCCGTTTTTGCAGCAGTTGGTGCGCGAGATTTTGACCAATCACGGCGCAGAGTCGGTGCAGGTGGCCGCTATTGTGGAATCTAAGGTAATTGAAAACTGGGTCGCCCAGGATGAGCCGCCACATTTACGCACCATTCGCGATCGCCTCTTGAACGACGAGCGGCGGGCGGGCCGCCTGCTGGGGCTTTATCAGCAGATTCTCCAGCAAGATCCTGCAACCCTGTCGGTATCCCCACACTCTATGTTTTCACACCCAGGCAGCGGGCGGTCCACAACCCTCACCGACGACAGCCGCGACTCGGTGGAACTGCTGCTGTCGGGGCTGGTGGTCAAGCAAAACGACCGCTTGCAGGTTTACAACCGGATTTATGAGCGCGTGTTTAATGCAGCCTGGGTCGAAAAGCAACTCTCGGCGCTGCGTCCCTACGCGGCCGCGCTGGATGCCTGGTTGCAGTCAGGCGGGCTGGACGAGTCGCGGCTGTTGCGCGGGCAGGCGCTGGCCGATGCCCAAATCTGGTCGGCTGGGAAAAATCTGCCCGCCGACGACTACCGCTTTTTGGCGGCCAGCCAGGCCCTCGACCAGCGGGATATGCAAACGGATTGTGCTGCTGCTTTTGGCAGGGGTGGGGCTGGCGGCAGCGGCGATCGCCCTTTCGGTCAGTCTATGCCGGGTTCGGGGTTAAACTCTAGCCGATAGCGGTAGAGCGCAACAGGGCGATCGCCCGCTGCAAAGTAATCGGGGTCCTGGGGCGACAGATAAATTGCCGTCACTTGGTCAGCAGTAATGCGGGGCAGTTCGTCGGGGTGCAGTTGATAGGCCGTGCTGGTTTCCACCGTATTGAAGTAGATTTGCGGCGATCCTAAAAACTCCTGCTGAAAGACCTCAGTGGTGATGAACTCTGAGGGACTGGGCGTTTCCACCCCCCGCGCCACCACCGTAGACACCAGTTCCTTGGCCCCCAGCAAGCTGTCTTCAGACTCGTCGCGCAGCAGCGTAATCTGGCGGTTGGGATTTTTGGGATCAACCTTCACCGCCAGCACCGGACTTTTTTGATCGGGCTTGTCTAGATACGCTCTCGCCAGGTTCAGCCCGTTAAACGCGCGATCGGCGACGACTTGCGGCTTGCCCAACAGCGACGGCGGCAGCGGCAGCCCCCCAAAGCGATTGGGCAGCGTCGCCACAAATCGCGCCTGAAATAGCACTGGCTGGTTGAGATACTGCCGATTGCCCTCAAACCCAGGGGTTGTGATCTCGGGGGCCAGCGGCGCGACCAGATCTACCAGCGTCGTGGTTACGTCCCAAGTGCCCTCAAACCAGTCGGGATAGACCAGATCGCCCCTGGCACTGGGCAAGAGCGGCTTGCTTTGCCAGTCGGGAAACTGGGCCAGGCGATCGCCCAGCGGCCCCGCCTGCACGGCTCCATGTATCCCCAGCCCCGCCCACAGCGCCAGCCATAGCGCCACCGCCAGCCCCACTCGTCTAGCGCGGCGCAGCCACCCAACGGTTGGTAATATTGCGAGTGGCAATATTGCGGAGATACTTGCCAGCGGCTTTGCAATTCTAGAGGCGATCGCTCGTAGTTTGGACACCGCCTTCACCGGACACCTTCCTGTGGGTCTATGCTTTCTGCAAACCTACCATACAATAGGTTTTTAGGGGATTTTTAGCGGATTTTTAGAAGATTCCGCAAGCGCTCTGGGTGCCTACGCTAAGTGCAGGGCGATCGCTACAATTCTGAAAAACATTGAGAACATCAGGGTAATTACTGGGATCATGACCCCGTAAATCCAAGCAATTGCTCGGCATAAGGATAATAGATTACCGAGATGGAACTCATCTGGGTATTAAAATCCAATTTTCTAAAATACCGCCCAGATCGACTCTTTGGGAACAATATGAGAGAGCAACTTTGCCTTGCATGAAAAGCAAGGTCGTTTTATCTAAACAAAGAAACTGGGTCAGTCGTTTTTACAAAAGGCATGTATCCGCCAAGTGCGGTTTATGAATTACTCTCAGTTTGAACAGTGGCTCCGGGCACTCCCGCGCGATCGCTCTCCTGATGACCATTTAGCCAGTCCGCATCTGCAATCAGTTGACTTTCTGGGCGACCCTTTGCAGGTGTCTGCATGGCTCGATCGTTTGCCGCTGGGCATTGCAATTTATCGACAAGATGGCCGCACTGCGTTTCTCAATCGAGTCGCCCAGGAGATGCTTGGCCTGTCCTCCGACCCATCTTCAGGAATCATCCATCCAGACCCCTGTCCAATCTTTCAGGCTGGCACGGGGCGGCTGTATGCGGCTCAGGCATTGCCGATCTCTCGCGCCCTGCGGGGCGAAAGCTGCATAGCCGACGATTTGGAAATCCGCCGTGCGGGGCGATCGCTGCTGCTAGAAGCGCGGGCGGTGCCATTGTGCAACAGCCAGGGCGAGGTGCTGGCCTGTGTTGCCATATTTCAAGACATCACGCTGCGGCGGCAGGCCGAGCGATCGCTCGTTGCCCAAAACCACGCCCTGCGGTCAGAAATTACCCAAAAAACGGAGGCGTTACACCGCCAAAAAATAGAAACGCAGGCCCTGCTCGATGCCATTCCTGACCTGATTTTTCGTGTTAGCGCCCAGGGCATCTATCTCAGCTATCTCAAGACTAATTATTTGATTGATCTGATCCCGCCAGACCTTAACCCGGTAGGAATGCATGTTTCCCATCTTTTGCCAAAAGAGGTCGCCCAGCGCAAGCTGCACTATCTAGAGCAAGCCTTTGCCACGCAGCAAATCCAGGTCTATGAGCAGCAGGTTTGGTTTGGCGATCGCCTCCAGCATGAAGAAGTCCGCATTGTGCCCTATGGCCCCACCGAAGCGCTGACGATGATTCGCGATGTCACCGACCGCAAATCCGCAGAAGACGCGCTGCGCCAGAGCGAGGCCAGGTTTCGCGCCGCCTTTGACCATAGCGCCGTGGGCAGTTCCATCACCGCCCTCAACGGCCAGATTCTAGCGGTCAACGCTGCTTGTTGCGATCTGCTGGGCTACACCGAGGCTGAACTGCGATCGCTCACGTTCCAGGCCGTTTCTCACCCTGAAGACCTGGCTGCTGACTTAGCGATGGTGCAGGAATTAATCGACGGTAAGCGAAACTCCTTTCAGATGGAAAAACGCTATATCCGCAAGAGTGGAGAAATTACCTGGGCACTGCTGAGCGTATCGCTGGTGCGAGATGCACAACAAAATCCGCTCTATCTGCTGGCGCAAATGCAAAACATTACTCGGCAAAAGCGGGCCGAAGAGATGCTGATTCGAGCCAACCAGGAGTTAGAAGCCCTCGTCAACATTGACGGACTGACGCAAATCGCCAATCGCCGCCGCTTTGACCAGCACCTCCAGCAGGAATGGAATCGGCTCTTGCGAGAACAGCAGTTTCTCTCGCTGATTTTGTTTGATGTAGACGAATTCAAGCGCTATAACGACTGCTATGGACACCAGGAAGGTGACGACTGCCTGCGTCAACTCGCCCAAATCACCAGGTGTATCGTGCAGCGTCCGGCTGACCTGGTGGCTCGCTATGGCGGCGAAGAGTTTGGCGTGATTTTGCCCAATACAGATATAAAAGGGGGGCGGGCGATCGCCGAAAAAATTCGCCTCGGCATCCAGGCGCTGGGCATCCGCCATGAGTGTTCTCGCGTGGCCCAGGTCGTGACGGTTAGCCTTGGTGTCACTAGCCAGATTCCCACCTCTACGCAAACTATTGAAGCCCTGATGGCGCAGGCCGACCAAGCCCTCTACAACGCAAAACGTCGGGGCCGAAACCGGACTGTGGTCTACCGGGACTTTGACATGTCCTAATCAGGCTTTGCAGATGTAGCAAACTCTAGCAGGACAAAATAAGTGGACAAATTAAGTACCAATTAAGTACCGACGGGAGTATCGGTACAGATTGCTTAATTTAATTAAACTCAAGGCGTTACGAAATTTATTGGTATTCGTAAAGTTTATTTACAAATTGAAATGTCAAAATTCGTAACAAAAATGAAAGCAAGGTTCCAATTTTTAGGGATTCATTTCTTAAAGAAACAAGCCTATATTGTTACGTTTCATCACTTCGGATAAATCTCCAGAATCCCTTGCACCAAGACTGTTTCAGGCTGTCTGGAAACCCTTTTTTAGGAATTCACGCATTAAATCTTTTTGCAATCCATCGTTTGAGTTTTTGATCTGCGCTTGAATAAAAGTATTGAAAAGAAGCGCAGTTGCGCGATCTCCTCAGGTGTTTCCCCAGAATCTTGCGTTTTACCGAATAGGTAGCTGCAAAAGAGGATGGGCGATCGCTGGGGAGCGGTTGCAGGTGCGTCGCCTTAATAAATCCATCTTTAGGGGTTCGCTGCAATGAACTGGTTTGCCCAACTCACTCGACTCATCCTCGACTTTTATCGGGAGGACCCGGCCGAGCTACGACAGTTGCAAGGGCTAAAGGCATGCCGACTGTCTCGCCGCTGGGGAGTGCTGCGAATTGAGTGTCGCGATCGCCAGGTCGCCGAAACCCTCCTTGCTGCTCAAGACTTGCTCAAGGAGCCGATTTCAGAACTCCGGATTGCTCACCAAATCAATATTCTGGTCAACGGCGTGCTGATTAGCAGCCTGGTTGTGGACCCATCCAGGCTCACCTTTTCGTAGCTTGGTCGGAGATGGGTTACTGATATCTCTGCGCGACATCTCTGCGCTGACATCCGTTCTGCTGGCTGAGCGATCGCTCGGTCTATTTTGGTTCTCAGAGCGCATCGCAATCGGAACGCATCGCAAAAGGACTGGCAGGGGCGATCGCCCAGCCGATTCCCACCAGCGATTTCCACAGAAGAACACCGCTACGCCCCAGTCCTTTAGCACACCAACGTTTTTCGTGTGTTTCTCGCGTGTTTCTCGCGCAGGGCTGAACTACACCTTCAGCGCCACCAGCTTTTGCACCGCTTCCACAATTTGGGCAGGCTGCACAATCGTCAGATTCTCTAGCGTGCCGTTGTAGGGCGTGGGAATATCCTGCGAAGCGAGGCGAATCACGGGCGCGTCCAGTTCGTCAAAGAGGCGATCGTTAATCGATGCCGTAATTTCTGCGCCGATGCCGCCGGAGCGCATACATTCTTCCACGATGATCACGCGATGGGTCTTGCGAATCGACGCACCAATCGTCTCAAAGTCCAGCGGCTTCAGCGAAATCAGGTCAATCACTTCTGGGTCAAACCCCTCTTTCTCCAGGGTCTTCACCGCCTGCATGACGTGATGGCGCATCCGCGAATAGGTCAGGATGGTCACGTCGCTGCCTTCGCGCACGGTCTCTGCTTGGTCCAGCGGCAGCAGGTATTCTTCTTCTGGCAAATCCTGCTTCAGGTTGTAGAGCAGCACATGCTCGAAGAAAATCACGGGATTGTCATCGCGGATGGCAGACTTTAGCAACCCCTTGGCATTGTAGGGAGTCGAGCAGGCCACCATCTTCAGCCCAGGCACGCCCTGAAAATAAGCCTCTAGCCGCTGGGAGTGTTCTGCGCCAAGCTGCCGCCCCACGCCACCCGGCCCCCGCACCACCAGCGGAATCTTGAAGTTGCCGCCGGAGGTATAGCGCAACATTCCGGCGTTGTTGGCAATCTGGTTAAACGCCAGCAGCAAAAAACCCATGTTCATCCCTTCGATGATGGGACGCAGCCCCGTCATCGCCGCCCCGACGGCCATCCCCGTAAAGGCATTTTCGGCAATTGGCGTATCCAACACGCGCAAATCGCCGTATTTCTTATACAGGTCTTTGGTGACTTTGTAGGAGCCACCATAGTGCCCCACGTCTTCGCCCAACACAAACACGGACGGGTCACGCGCCATCTCTTCGTCGATTGCTTCGCGCAGGGCATTGAACAGGAGGGTTTCTGCCATTGGAATTGCTAATTTTGGTAAATCACTCAATCTAGAATCATACCCTGGTTGTCTCTCATCTGTTTGCAAGAGATGCACTTTTAGACGAGAGAAGCGACCGAGGCTTGACTGGCTATCCAAACTCACCAATCGGCACAAGATAGATTCCCGCCAGCGTTGCCGCCTGCGCCGCGCTCTAGGCCAGCACCGACGGCAGCACAAATGCCAGCCCAATCAGCAGCGCCCCAAACAGCAGATTCCAGAAGCGGTGATAGCTGCGAACCGTCCACTTGGCGGGGCAGTCTAGCCGAATCAGGTCTACCCAGGGCATCATGCCGCGTCGGAACCAACCCAGCGCACTGACGGACTGGTGAATAAAGCTTTCGGCCTGACTTGCGCCAAACAAGAAGTTGCCCAAGGGCCCAAAGCGGGACGAATAGCGCAGCAAGATCATCCCCGTCGGATCTTGCAGCTTGAGTTCTGAGCCATAGGCATAGCCAGAGTCGCCTTTGCCAATAATTTCGCCGCTTAGCTTGACTGGGCGACCCCGCAGCGGGCTGGCGTAGGGGTCAGACATGAGGGTGAGTATGTCCATCGCTGGGGCACGGTTGAAGTCGGGATACATGACGAAGGTTTTGAACAGCAGCCCGATGCCGCCACCCAGCAGTGCAGGAGCGGCGATCGCCCCCAGGTTGCTCGCATAAAGGGCGATCGCCACGAGCAGCCCCAGCCCAAAGCCGATCCAGTCTGCCCAATACAGCAGCACATCCAGCACAAAGTTGCCATAGAGCCGCGTTTTGTTTAGCCCGCGCCCTTCGCGCACCACCTGCGCCATGTCAAACTCTGCACCCAGCCCAAGCTGTTCGGCGTAGGTGCTGAGGGCGCGGACGCGCTTGCCCGTCAGCGGGTGAGTGGAATTTAGCTCCATCCAGGCCGCCCAGGGGTTAAACATATCCCAGAGGAAGACGCGCCCCACCTGCACCGGGCTTGCCGCCACGCGGTAGGCCGTGCCTGTAAATCCGGCGCTGCTGCTGTCGGCAATGCCCAGCGTGCGCGTACCTTGCAGCACCTTGCTGGGCTGGGGGTTGTGCTGTCCCTCTTCCACAATTCCGTAGGCGATTTTCACCAGCGCCCGCGACAGCCCGTTGGGGTTGCCCGTCACCTCGGCGGCAAAATGGTCGGCGTAATATTCCCGCGTGCGCGACAGATACAGCACCAGATATTCGCCTAGAACGTAGAACACATAGGCGGCGATCGCCACACTCCGCATCCCCAGCTTGAGCCGTCGCGCCATTTCGCTGTCGCCCAGCCAGTCCTGGGCCTCTCGCAGATACACATACAGAAGATATGTAATCTGGACCAGCGTTGCCGCCAGCGTCATCACGGCAAAGTCCCAATGCACGACATGGCCCAGTTCGTGGGCGTAGACCGTGGCCACTTCGTCATCGTCCAGGTATTTAAACAAGCCCTGGCTCACCACCACCCGCGCCGTGTTGGGCAGCGAGCCGTAGGTAAAGGCGGTGGGGTTGTCGTCGGGAATTAGCCCCAGGCGCGGCTGAGCAAGCTTCTTTTGCTGGCAAACGGTGCGGATGACGCGGCCCGCTTCCGGACTGCGCCGCTCAATATCCGACAGCGAGACCCAGCGCGTGCCATAGAGCCAGCCCTGCACCACATCCATGATCAGCGGCGACAGGAAAAAGACAATGGCGTTGAACAGCAGGGTTGCCACCAGCGCCAGGCCCAGCCCCGCCGTGGGGTTGTCGCTGCCATGCAAAAACAGCAGCGCCATGCAGAGCGCAAACACCATGCCAAACAGCAGCGTGATCGTCATGCCCGATGCCAGGGCCAGACTGCTGGCCACGCCTTTCATCACCAGCGAGACTCCGCCGCGAGGGGCGCGGGTTTTGGTGGGGCTGAGGGCAGACGGTTGGGCGTTTGAGATGTTGGATTTTCGATTTTGGATTTTGGGATGCAGGCCGGCTGCGTCGGCGAGGGGGGCTTCGAGTTGGGTTGCTTCGGCTTCGGGTTCGGGAGCCAGTGCATTCAGATATTGGCGGGCCCAAAGCTGCACAAATTCTTTTTCGTGGTGCAGCAATTGACGGCAGAGGGCGATCGCCGTCTCGGTTTGCCCATTGCCGTTGTAGGCTTTCACCAGCCACATCTGGGCTTGGGCGAAATCTTTGTGATGGGGATTGGCGGATCGGCAGTACGTTTCTAAATGCTCGACGGCTTCGGCAAAGCGCTTGGTTTTCAGCGCATGGTTGCCCCGATTGAACAGGTCGAGGGCTTCTTCGGCGCTGAGCTGCGGCAAGTCGGCGGTGGGCGCGTCGGTGGCGGCCGATCCAGCGGTGTCCGGGCCGATTGCAGGCGCAGCGGATAGCGTGGGCAGCAGATTTTTGGCCCAGGTTTGCACTTGGGGCGGCGCGTCGGTACTCATCTGCTGACAGAGGGCGATCGCCCGCTCTGTCTGCCCACCGTCGTAGTAAGCCCGCACCAGCCACATCTGCGCCTGGAAATAGAGCTTGGACTGGCGATCGGCGGCCTGGCAGCAAGCCATCAGCGCTTGAATCGCCGCTTTATACTGCTGCTGTTTAACTGCTTGAATGCCCGATTTCAGGAGGTTCTCGGCCGTCATGACTCGTACTCCTCAAAAGACAATGAGGTATCAAATTGAACACGACACCTCTAGGGTTCCCATCTGAGAATCTTCCTTATTCTTCATCGCCAAAACTTGCGTTCCCGGAGTCTGCCCCAATCCCGCAGCCTGATGGGAGTAACCCGATTGGAGGATGCCCCAGCAGGGCGATCCCGCTAAATTACTAAACCATTCCCGCGATACCTGAACCCGTATTTAGAGTTTTCAAAGAAAATCCTGAAAATTGCTGTAAAAATGCCGAATGCATCGCTTTGAAGCTTCTGGGTTTGCAGGTTGTGAGATAGTTTCTGATTAATTCTCTGATTACTCTACTGATTGCTATTGATTGCTATGGCTTGAGGTTGGCGGCGCTGTGCCAGCAGCAGTTCACGTTTGGCAAGTTTGGGTTGATTTGGCTGATTTCGGGACTTAGCAGGTTTCAATATGAGCGTGAAGGTGTTGCGTCGGGGTTCGCTGTTTAGTGCCGCGCTGCTGCTGTCAGTGGTGGCTGGGGCCTGCCGGGGTGGCCCGCCAGGAATGCAGGGTGGCCCGCCTCCCATGCCTGTGGAGTTGCAAACTGTGCAATCCAGTACAGTGCTGGAGACTTCCGAGTTTGTGGGCGCACTGGAGGCGGAAGATCGGGTTGTGCTGCGCCCCGAAGCCGATGGGCGCGTGGTAGAAATTTTTGTGCGTCCGGGGGATGTGGTGCAAGCACGAACCCCGATTGTGCAACTGCGGGCTGACCGCAGCCGTGCAGAGGTCAGTGGGGCGATCGCCGATTTGGAAGCAGCCCAGTCGTCTCGAAATACGGCATTAGCACGGCTGCGGGCCGCTGAAGCGGAGGTCGCCCGCACAGCGGCCGATGTCACTCTGGCGGAGTCAGATTATCGCCGCATCGAGTCGCTGGTGTCCGCTGGTGCGCTGTCGCGGCAAGAGCTAGACCGAGCGCGAAATACCCGCGATACGGCGATCGCCAGCCGTCGGGCAGCAGAAGAGAACGTGCGGGCTGCCGAAGCCTCGCTGCGCGAAACCGAGTCCCAAATTGCCCGCGCCCAGGCAGATCGCAACGTCGCTGCTGAGAACCTGCAAGATCGGCAGGTGATTTCGCCAATTGCGGGCGTGGTAGGCAATATTCCGGTGAAGGTGGGCGACCTAGTCACGCCCAGCACCACGCTCACCAGCATTATTCAGAACGGCACGCTGGATTTGAACATTGCCGTGCCCATCGAGCGATCGCGCCAGCTCCGGGTTGGGCTTCCGGTCGAGCTATTAGATGAACAGGGCCAGCCCGCCCTGCGCGGTCGCATCAGCTTTGTTGCGCCGGAGGTCAGCAGCGGTGAACAGTCGGTTCTCGCCAAGGCCAGCTTTACGAACGACGGCAGCCTGCGCGATGGACAACTGGTTCGCACCCGCGTCATCTGGAGCAGCCAGCCCGGTCTGCTCGTGCCCACTGCTGCCGTTACCCGCATTGCCGGACAAACCTTTGTTTACGTGGCTGAACAGGCCGAAGCCAACCCCGATCAGCCCGCGCCGGCAAATGGCGCACCCGGACAGCCGCCCATGCAGGTGGCCCGCCAGCGCCTCGTGCAACTGGGCAGCATCCAGGGCAACAGCTATCAGGTCATTTCTGGCGTGCAGCCCGGCGATCAGGTCGTCGTGTCGGGTGTGCTGAACCTGACCGAGGGCGCACCGATCATGCCTGCTCAGGCGATGGCTCAGTAGAAAGGGGCTAGGGGTTGGAGATTGAGGATTAGGCAACCCGCATCGGAGACGTTTCATCTTGTGCAGAGCCATCACTCTCAGTCCTTTACCCAGCCCTAACCTTTCGTCCCCAACCCCTAACCCTTAACCTCATGTTTGCCAACTTTTTCATCAAACGACCCGTTTTTACGCTAGTTTGCGCCATTATCACGGTGTTTTTGGGGTTGGTGGTGCTGCCCACGCTGCCAATCGCCCAGTTTCCTGACATCACGCCGACGCAGGTGGTGGTAACGGCAAACTATCCGGGTGCAGATGCAGAAACGGTAGAAAGCGCCGTGACGAATATCCTGGAGCGGGAAATCAATGGCGTAGATGGACTGCGCTACATGAGTTCTAGCAGCGGCAGCGATGGCACCAGCCAGATCACCGTCACCTTTGCAGCAGGGCAAGATCCGGACATCGCGGCAGTGAACGTGCAGAACCGAGTGGCCCGGGCCGAGCCTCGTTTGCCAGAACTGGTGACCCGCACCGGGATTACG
>NZ_DVEA01000156.1:0-12057 GCF_015295965.1 Thermoleptolyngbya sp. M55_K2018_002 | reverse complement strand
GTCATTCCGCTGCCGCAGGCGGGCGATCGCCTCTGGTTCACCATCGATAGCCAGCACTCGCCACCCCCGGCGCAGCAGTTCCACGGTGTCGCGCCCGTCGCCGCAGCCCAAGTCCACTGCAAACCGAGGCAGGGGGTTGGGGTCTTGGGCAATGGAATCCAGCGCTCGGGTCAGGGTCGTCCGGGGAGGCCGCCCTTCCACTGCTTGATAGTATTGCTGCCAGCGGGTTTCAAAGTTCATTGCTGCCTCCGCGGCTGAGGACAGATCGCCCATCGGCCAACGCTTTAAAAAGTCACACATGGGGGTTGGGCTGGCTAGCCCCTCCGAAGTGCAAGGATTCGAGGACAGGTTTCGAGATCGGGGGTCGGGGTGGCAACGGTAAGGCCGATCCAGCGATCGATCGCCTCGGAGTCCCACCCAGCACGGCGATCGCCCTCCACCTCCAGCAGCGGGCGGCGGATCAGCAAGGGGTTCAGCACCATCAGTTCTAGGGCAGTGTCCGCATCCAGTTGGGCAGGCACGACCACCCCAGAGGCGATCGCCGGAGCGCTAGCGTTGAACCACTGGGGCACAGACAGCCCAGCAAAGAAGGGGCGCAGGCGATCGCAGGTCCACGGCTCGGTCAGCAGGTTGCGGGCGATCACCCGATGCCCTGCGGCTTCCAACAAACGCTTTTGGCGGGCGTTGTTGAAGCAGCCTGGCTTTTCGTAGAAGGTGACTGTGGCCATGGGGAACCTCGTGGATGGGTGGGGTTGGGTCGGGGTCTGCGGGTAGGCTGGGGGAGAGGGGGTTAGCGGGCGATCGCCGGAAAGTCTGCCTTCAAAATCTCCAGCCAGTTGGCAATGCGCTGGTCAGTTTTCTCACTTTCGTTTACCTCATCCAAGGGCAGCCCCACAAACTTGCCGTCGCGGATAGCGGTGGACTTTTCAAAGGTGTAGTCTTCCGCAGAAACCGCCCCGACGATAGTGGCTCCTAGCGCCTTGAACTGGTCGTATAGAATGCCCAAAGCCCCAACAAAATGCTTGCTGTGACCTTCACAATCGCCGGGGCCAAACAGGGCAATGGTCTTCCCCGAAAAGTCGGGCTTGTCCATTTCCATGTCGAATATGGGTTCGCGCCAGTCGTTCTGCAATTCGCCCGCCCCCCAAGTAGAACAGCCGAGGATCAGGTAGTCATACTGGAGCAGGTCATCTACGCTGTCGTAGTCGGTCTCCATACTGTAGAGGTCGCAGCGGTCTTCACCAATCGCATCTCGAATTTTTTCAGCAATTTCTTCGGTAACGCCAGAAGTGCTGCCGTAGAAAAGTCCAATATCTGCCACGGGTTTACTCCTTGAAAACAGGTAGAAGGTAAAGAGAATAGTTTGGGTACTATCTACTTTGTAGGGCCACTATCTTTCTAAATTTTGACGGCTGTTTCTTCCCTCCAAATCAGATTGGGGGCCGACCAGTCGCACGTAGATCGCGCTCACCAGCACAGGCGGCAAGGTAAGATGTCCGTCTTCGGTGCGAATCATGAAGTTGGGGTGGCGCTGGGTAACGGCAATGGTTTTTCCCTGATTTAAACCAAGGGATTGCAAGTGAGAAAGAATTTGGGAATCGGTCTGGGTGAAGCGAGCAATCGTGCCGCGATCGCCCACATTGAGAACCTGCAAAGCCGCTCCTGCAACTGTAAATCGATTAAACATAGACGCAACTCCAGCGAAAAGATTGGGTCAACCGTAGGCTGCATCCACGGAGCAATGCACCCCCTCAATCGTCAAATTAAATATGCCTCCATATGGGTCTTAATCGTGCAGTCCGATCGCGGATACGATGAGCAAAGTACGATAAAGCCCTTGGCGATCTGCTCGTCGTCTAGAAAAGACTGCTCCTCCTGATTAACCTCGCCTTCGACCAATTTGCCAACGCAGCTAGAGCAAGCGCCCGACCGACAGGAGAAGGGTAGGTCAATGTCGTTCTCTTCTGCCGCGTCAATGATGTAAGTGTTCTCATCCACCGGAATGGTGACATCAATATTGCGCTTCTTGTTGATTAGACGAACTTGATAGGTTTTCGTCATGGTAGGACTCCTTTGAGGGGCAGTTTGTGGATGTTGAATTTTGAGTGCTGAGTCAAATTCCTGCATTCAAGCCTAAAAACGCAGCCCAAAAACTCAATGCTCAAAGCCTTTAACTACAGGGCACTTAACTACAGGGCACTCCAGCAGGGCTGCAATTGCCCGCCGCCTGGAACGATTTGCCGCAGCCGCAGGTGGCAGTGGCGTTGGGGTTGGTAAACTTAAACCCACTCTCTAGCAAGCTATCGATGTAGTCCACCACAATGCCGTCCAGCAGGGGCCAGCTCGTGGGGTCCACAAAAACCTTCAAACTGCCCGATTCCACAACCCGATCGTCGGGCTTGGGAGCGTTGGCAATTTTAATATCGTACTCGTAGCCGTTGCAGCCGCCGTCTTTCACCGCCAAACGAACGCCGCGTTCGGGAGTGTAGTCCGGCGTACCGCGTAGGAAGGTACGCAAGCGCAGTTCGGCGAGTTCGGTAATCGTGATAGTCATAGCAAATGGATAGGTAAGACTTGGATGGGTAAAAGGGTAGATGAATTTTGGATTGGCGATTCTGGATTTTGGCAGTGCTGCTGTAGAACAGGCACTGCCCACCGCTACCTCAAGGTGGATCGCGAGAAAAGGTCATGGGCTACCTCCTCGCCAGGGTTACGGGAATAGTGCGATCGCCCTTTGCCTTCACCCCACCGCACACCGGACAATCCGGGTCGTGGTAGGCACGGCGTTTGGCAAACTCTGCCCGCGCCAGATCCATAGTGAGGAGTTGACCCAGCAGCGGCTCGCCCAGGCCAGTGACAAGTTTGATCGCCTCCAGGGCCGCAAGGCAAGCCAGAGTGCCCGACACCGCCCCCAGCACCCCAAAGCCCCAGCGATCCCACTCTGGCTTTTCGGGAAACAAGCACGACAGGCAGGGGGTTTTCCCCGGAATCACAGTGAGCAAGTAGCCCTCCATTGCGTTCATCGCCGCTTCCACCATCGGCTTGCCCCAGCGCACACAGGCGGCGTTGAGCAAATCGCGCTCTTTGAAATCAAAGGCACAGTCTAGGGTGATGTCTGCCCGCTGCACCAGACCATCGATGTTTTCAGCAGTAACATACTCGCACACCGCTTCAATCTCAATATCCGGGTTAAAGGCGGCTAAGGTCTGCTGGGCCTTGAGCACCCTGGGCCTACCTACCCAGTCATCGGTCATTAGCACCTGACGATTCAAGTCATCCCGCTGGAGGTCGCCCCCCCGCACCAAAATCAACCGCCCCACCCCCGCCGCTGCCAGATACAGCGCCGCTGTGCCGCCCAGTCCGCCCACCCCAGTCACTAGGGCAGTAGTGGACTTCAGTCTTTCCTGTGACTCTTGGCCAAAGCCAGGGAGCTGCATTTGACGACGGTAGCGATCGCGCTCGGTAGGTGAGAGCATAGCGTAGAGTTGCGGCATGGCAGGGAGATAGAAAGGTAGGGATGGAAAATTTTGAGATTGCAGTTTGAAGCTTTGACTGAAATTCACAGTTCAAACCTGCAAATTCAAAATGTCTTACTCGACTTCAATTTCAGAGAGAAGGACGACATTTTGGGGTTTTTTGTTGAAAACTTTGAACAGTTTTTGCTGAAGAGGCGACGAGGTTTGGAACAGGCTGTAAGCCTCCTGCAACAGTTCTCGGTACTGCTTAAAGGTGGCATCATTTGCCATATCTGGATTTTCGACCCCCTTCTCTTGCATCAGTCGGGAGAATTTTTGCAAGATGTGCAGTCGGTTGACATTGAGAAACTGCGGGTCGTAAGGCAGTCCAAAAAACGCAAAGTAGTCTTCGGCCTGGGTAATTTCATTAAAGGTCGTTACTTTGGAACTCATTGGGCTTGCTCCAGGGTGTGCAGTTGTTGTTTCAAGTCGCGCAGTTGGCAATAGACCTCGTAGGTGCGGGCTGCCGCATCGGGCAAAAGATCTAAATCGGCGGGCAGACCTTCAGCAATATCGTGCAGATCCATCTTGAGTTGCCCAGCTTTGCTATTGAGCTTTTTGATTTGGGCCTTGAGAGCGTCAATGGTAGAAGAGTCAGTAGTTAGCATTGGAGACTGTCGATTGGGAATTTCGGATTAGGCAAGAGATTAGGCAAAACAAAAATTGAGAGTTAGCGATTGGGGATTTGGATAATTTTTAGAATCAGAAATGTCACGAATTAGCCACGCATTCCTCCCGGCTCTGCCAGCATCTTTCCAGCCAATCCACCCGTTCCTGGCGAGAGCAGGAAAACTGAAACAGGGCACTGCGAACTAGCAATAGCGCCAGGGCGTGGTTGACCTCTACCCGAAGAGTGCCATCTGCCGGGCAAGCGCAGGGGACATTCAAATCTCGCAGGCGGTGGAAGATCGACCAGCGATCGCATCGGTTCACTGAAATCACTTGTCCCCAACCGGAGACAGAAGAAGACGAGTTCATGGCACTAGCTCCACGGGGATAGGGGCAGACTGTCTAAGTTGGCTCACCTGAGTTTCCAAGGTTTCGATGCGATCGAGTAGGGCGCGGATCGTCCTCGCTTCAGCATCGGGCAGTTGGGCATGATCCAGGGGAGCGGTGGCAGTGTTGCAGCGGCAGACGTTGCGGCTGGGCACACCAACCGCAGTGCAGTGGGCAGGCACCGATTGCAGCACCACCGCCCCGGCCCCAATGCGGGCGTAGTCGCCAAGGGTAATGTTGCCAAGTACCTTGGCCCCGGAACCAATCACCACATGACTGCCCACAGTGGGATGGCGCTTGCCAGTCTCTTTGCCAGTGCCCCCCAAGGTGACTCCCTGGTAAATCAGGCAGTAATCCCCCACGATCGCCGTCTCACCAATCACCACGCCCATGCCGTGGTCAATGAAGACACCCCGGCCAATCTGGGCACCGGGATGAATGTCGATGCCCGTGAAAAAGCGGCTGAGGTGGGCGATAAACCGGGGCAGAAAAGGGATGCCGCGATCGCGCAGTTCGTGGGCTAGGCGATGGGCGGCCAGGGCGTGCAAACCGGGATAGCAGCACAGCACCTCCAGCCAATGGCTTGCCGCCGGATCGCGTTCAAAGATGATGGCAAAGTCCTCTCGTAAAGCGGCCAGAATGGGCAACCGCTTGGGGATATCGACCGAAGGCTGGGTAAAACCGCGAGAAAAAGAGAGAAACATAGCTCCAGTGGAGGCGTTTTGTTTCTCTGCTTATAGCAACGACTTCAAGACTGACAGTTGAGGGCTAACTCATCCAGATGACTAAACCAATTACGACTGCACTCAGTCCCAAATCCCTTATCGATCCAGGGGAAAAAGTTTTTGATGGCTAAGGGGACAGGTATTTCTCATGTCGGAAAGACGCATTTTTACCCCTGGGTTCAAGCATTATGTACTCACCAAAAAGTCTGACTCAGCAAAGGCTTTGGATGATTTAGGAAGTGGGTCAGGATTCTGTCAGTTATGCACTCAAGATAGGGGCTTCCAAGCCGATAATCGACCTTTAACACAAAAAACTGTAGCAGATTTATCAGAAGCTCCTCTATTGAATTCAGAAATCCTTAACATCTGTTGCCCTACATCTGTTGCCCTTGAAGAAAGTAAGCCAACTAATGAACCGTCTGACAAACCATCTGAATATCTGAAGTCTGCTTCTATCTCCCTAACCCCTGAGAGACGCAGAGAACTGAAATTTCAAAGTCCCTCTCTAAGGGAGATTTGGGATTGAGGTTGCCCAGTTATCCAAGTCGGCAAACCCATCACGCTCTGGGCAGCCAAAACATTTCTTAACTCACTAAAAGTAACGTTGATGACCATTACGCCAAGCAGACAGCCAAGATCGATACAGTTTAATATTTGGCACTTGAAAACAACGCTTCATTCTGTAGTAAATGATGCCAAAATGTGAGCTTTGAGTACTCAGAAACCTCGGCTCGTTAAAGCGTTAGACCAATGCTAAATCCTTTCTCCAATGGGCACTTCATCTGAGTACAGAAATACAGCATTCGACTATTGAAATACCAGCATTGCTCTTGGGAAATACTAGCCCCCCACCCTGCCAAAAAAGATCAGGGTTTCTGTAATCCGGGTGTCTGGCAGTTAAGTACACCGCTAATCATTCAATCAACTCTACCGGGACAAGCGACCAAAGTAGCAAAATTCCCGTTGCTATAACTCTTTCAACGCCGAACACCCCAGCGTTACTCGATACCTGAAAGGGTACTCCGCAGATGGCAACGTCAACCCCAGCTTGGTTAAAGCTAATAACTTTGACACGTTGCCCTGTCAGTACCTAAACAGCAATCGAACGGCCCACCGATTTCCTCGCGACACCACCCACGCAGGGAAATCGCCTTTATCAGCACGTCGCTGGCTGATAGATTCTGCTCCCCTAAGGGCACCCACCAGCCAGCGACGGAAATTCTCCAGTTCTTGTCTGGCTGCGCCGCCATGCGTTCCAACCCTGCCCTATCCACCCCCCTACCTCCCCAAACCCATGACGCCACCGCCATCCTCTGCCCTGACCTCCGCGCCCACCGCGACGCCCGATCTGGACATTACCCTGACCAAGACCAAAACCGTGGTCAAACCGGCGGGCGGCGGCTGTAGCACGACCGCCTCTGGCTGCACCACCAAGACCGATGCCGCCCTCAGCGAGAGCTTGCAGGCCCGCATTGAAAAGCACCCCTGCTACAGCGAAGAGGCTCACCACCACTATGCCCGGATGCATGTGGCAGTAGCCCCCGCCTGCAACATCCAGTGCAACTACTGCAACCGCAAGTACGACTGCGCCAACGAGAGCCGCCCCGGCGTGGTCAGCGAACTGCTTACTCCCGAAGAGGCCGCCCACAAGGTCTTAGTGGTGGCGGGCAAAATTCCCCAGATGACGGTGCTGGGCATCGCTGGCCCGGGCGATCCCCTGGCCAACCCCGAAAAAACCTTCCGCACCTTTGAGCTGATCGCCGAGCAGGCCCCCGACATCAAGCTCTGCCTGTCTACCAATGGCTTGATGCTGCCGGATTATGTGGATCGCATCAAAGCGCTAAATGTCGATCACGTCACCATCACGATTAATATGGTGGACCCCAGCGTGGGCGAGAAGATTTACCCCTGGGTTCACTACCGCCGCAAGCGCTATCGGGGCCTTGAGGGGGTACGCATCCTCCACGAGCGGCAGATGGAGGGATTGCAGGCTTTGAAAGAGGCTGACATTCTCTGCAAGGTCAATTCCGTACTGATTCCTGGCATCAACGACGAGCACATGCCCGAAGTGAATGCTGCCATTCGGGAACGGGGCGCATTCTTGCACAACATTATGCCGCTGATTTCGGCCCCGGAACACGGCACCTACTTTGGACTGAACGGGCAGCGCGGCCCTAGCCCCAAGGAACTGAAGCAGGTGCAGGATAACTGCGCTGGCAACCTGAAGCTGATGCGCCACTGTCGCCAGTGCCGGGCCGATGCCGTGGGTCTGCTAGGGGAAGACCGCAGCCAGGAATTCACCAAGCAGAAGTTTATGGAAATGCCTGTGGACTACAGCCTGGAAACCCGCCAGGCGGTGCATCTTAGCATTGAGCAGGCCAAGGCTGCCGTTGCTGCCAAGAAGCAGTCTGCCGCTCGCATCCCCGGTGAGCGTTCGGAGGATTCGCCCAAGGTTCTCGTTGCTGTGGCCACCAAGGGCGGCGGCATCGTGAACCAGCACTTTGGCCACGCCAAGGAATTCATGATCTACGAGGTGGATGCTGCCGAGGCCCGATTCATCAGCCATCGCAAGGTGGCCGATTACTGCCAGGGCGGCTATGGCGAAGAGGCGATGCTGACGGGCATCATCGACACCATTGCTGATTGTAAGGCGGTATTGGCCTCGAAAATTGGCCCCTGCCCCAGCAAGCGGTTGCAGGAAGCGGGCCTAGTAGTGGTCGAAGACTACGACGTGATCGAGACCGTGGCCCGCAGGTTCTACGACGAGCATGTGTTGAAACGATAGGTCTGGCCCTCACCCCTAGCCCCTCTCCCTAGGGGAGAGGGGAAACCGGAGCGGCCCCACCCCAGTGCGTCAGTGTTCATGTCAAAGCGATCGCTCGATCTCCCTAGGGGAGAGGGGAACCGGACCGAACCCACCCCTAGCCCCTCCGAGGAGGGGAACCGGACCGAACCCACTACCCCACCATCCCTTCCACCCGCCCACCCCTGGAGGCTCCCATGCCCTACACCATCACCCAGAGTTGTATCGGTTGTCAGCGTTGCCTCTCCGCTTGCCCCACCGGGGCGATTCAGACCGATGGCACAAAATTCTGGATTGCGAGCGATCGCTGCAACCAGTGTCAGGGAACCTACGGGGTGGCCCAGTGCTGGGCTATCTGCCCTACTAACGAGGGCTGTGTGCCGCTGACCAGTGGTGCGGCGGCGGTGCCATTGTCCTCATCGTCAGAGCGATCGCCCGACTACTGGGAGGCCTGGTTTGCCACCTACACCCGCATGGTGGCCAGGCTCCGGGGGTTGCAGGAGTCGAGCTATTGGCACCACTGGTTTGACACCTATTCGCAGGCTTTGAAGCGATTGCAAACGTCCCATTGACCCTCACCCCCAGCCCCTCTCCCTCAGAGAGAGGGGAGCCGGAAGTATAATCCCCAATCCAAAATTCCCAATCCCAAATTCCCTAACTGCTATGGTCACTTATCTCGACAACAACGCCACCACCCGCACCGACCCCGACGTTTTGGCGGCGATGCTGCCCTACCTGAGTGAGCTATACGGCAACCCGTCGTCGATGCACAGCTTTGGCGGCCAGGTAGGGGCGGCAATTGAAACCGCCCGGGAGCAGGTAGCAGCCCTGCTGGGGGCCGAGCCGACGGAGATTATCTTCAATAGCTGCGGCAGTGAGGGCAACAACACCGCCATCCACGCTGCCCTGGCGGCCCAGCCGGAGAAGCGCCACATCATCACCACAGCAGTCGAGCACCCGGCGATTCTGGCGGTGTGCAAGCACTTGGAGAAGCGGGGCTACACCGTTACCTACCTCTCCGTGGACGGGCGCGGCGAGCTGGATCTGATGGAACTGGAGGCGGCAATGACCGGCGGCACGGCCCTAGTCACTACGATGTATGCCAACAACGAAACCGGGGTGATTTTCCCGGTGGAGCAGATTGGGGCGATCGCCAAAGCCTACGGAGCCGCCTACCACGTCGATGCCGTGCAGGCCGTCGGCAAGGTGCCTATTGACCTGTCCACCAGCCCCATCGACCTGCTCACCCTCTCGGGCCACAAGCTCCACGCCCCCAAGGGCATCGGCGCATTGTACGTCCGTAAAGGCTTCCGCTTCCGTCCCTTTTTGCTGGGGGGCCACCAGGAGCGGGGCCGCCGGGCGGGCACCCACAATGTGCCGGGTATCGTGGCCCTGGGCAAAGCGGCGGAACTGGCCCAGATCCATCTGGCCCACGTCGAGCGCGAGGCCGAACTGCGGAATCTACTAGAACACGGCATTTTGACCACTATCCCCGATACCGTAGTCAACGGCGGCGGTGCCCCCCGGCTGCCCAACACCACCAACATCGGCTTCAAGTACATCGAAGGGGAAGCCATCCTGTTCATGCTCAACCGCGAGGGTATCTGTGCTTCCTCCGGCTCCGCCTGCACCTCCGGCAGCCTCGACCCCTCCCACGTGCTGACGGCCATGGGGCTGCCCCATACCATCCTCCACGGCTCCATCCGCTTCAGCCTTTCCCGCTACACCACCGAAGCCGAAATCCGCCAGGTGCTCACCGTCATGCCCGAAATTGTGGAACGCCTGCGAGCCCTATCGCCCTTTAACAACGATCAAGTGGAGTGGTTGCAAGAGCGAGATTTAGCCGTTGCAACCTAAGGCAATTTTGGGTTCTAGATTTTGGATTTTGGATTGCTTGCTTCATCCAAAATCGCCAACCCAAAATTCCTGCCGACCCACCCCGTCCTCCGGACACCCCTCCCAGGAGGGGACCGCCCCACCACAATCCAAAATCGCCAATCCCAAATCCCCAATTCCTTCATTCCCCCGAAACTGCCATGTGGGACTATTCCGAAAAGGTACTCGAACTCTTCTACAACCCCATCAACCAGGGCACCATCGATGACCCACAGGAACCCGATGTGGCGGTGGTCTACGGCGAAGTGGGCAGCATTGCCTGTGGGGATGCCCTCAGGCTGCACCTGAAGATTCAGCAATCCACCGACAGCATTTTGGATGCGCGGTTCCAGACCTTTGGCTGCACGAGTGCGATCGCCTCCTCCTCTGCCCTGACCGAAATCATCAAGGGCAAAACCCTAGACGAGGCATTGCACATCACCAACCAGGACATTGCCGACTTCCTCGGCGGCCTGCCGGAAGCTAAAATGCACTGCTCGGTGATGGGCCAAGAGGCCCTAGAGGCGGCGATCTACAAGTATCGCGGCATCGAAGTGGAGCACCACGAGGACGACGACGGCACCCTGGTCTGCACCTGCTACGGCATTAGCGAGAAGAAGATCCGCCGGGCGATCGCCGAAAACCGCCTAACCACCGTAGAGCAAGTCACCAACTACGTCAAAGCCGGGGGCGGCTGCGGCTCCTGCCTAGCGGACATTGAGGACATTCTGCTGGAAATTCAACACTCGGCAGAATCCGTAAAAGTTGCCCCCGCCCTCGCCCCGGAAAAGGAGCAGAGCATCCAAGCCTTACCTTACTTACCTTACCCCTCCACCCCCCTCACTAACCTGCAAAAAATTACCCTGATCCAGCAGGTGATCGACACCGAGGTGCGGCCCCTCCTGCTGGCCGACGGCGGCGATGTGGAACTGCACGATGTGGAGGGCGATCGCGTCTTGGTCAAGCTCCAAGGGGCGTGCGGCTCCTGCCCCAGCAGCACAGAAACCCTGAAGTACGCAATCGAGGCCAAGTTGAAAGATCTAGTCTTGCCCTCCCTCATCGTCGAAGCAATCTAATTTCAACATCCCATAGGCTCTCCCCAAAATCCAAAATCACCAACCCCAAATTCCTAACTCCTCCTCTCCCCCATGCACCCCTCTATCCCCCGCGCCGGGCGCGACCCGCCGGCCCTCCTCCAGGCCCCTGCCTGATCCGAATTGACGAACGTTTCATTACCCCTCGATCCGAAATCAAACCCAAGGAGAAATCCCCCCATGCGACAGATTGCATTCTATGGAAAAGGCGGCATTGGCAAGTCCACCACCTCCCAAAACACCTTGGCCGCCATGGCCGAAAAGGGCCAGCGGATCATGATCGTCGGCTGTGACCCCAAGGCCGACTCCACCCGCCTGATGCTCCACAGCAAAGCCCAAACCACCATCCTGCACCTAGCTGCCGAGCGTGGCGCAGTGGAAGATTTGGAACTGGACGAGGTGCTGCTCACCGGCTATCGCGGCGTTAAGTGCGTCGAGTCCGGCGGCCCCGAACCCGGTGTCGGCTGTGCTGGACGGGGCATCATCACCGCCATCAACTTTCTAGAAGAAGAAGGCGCATATGAAGACCTAGACTTCGTCTCCTACGACGTGCTAGGCGACGTGGTCTGCGGCGGTTTCGCCATGCCCATCCGGGAAGGCAAAGCCCAGGAAATCTACATCGTGGTGTCGGGCGAAATGATGGCTATGTACGCGGCCAACAACATCGCCCGGGGCGTGCTGAAATATGCCCACTCCGGCGGCGTGCGCCTGGGCGGTCTAATCTGCAACAGCCGCAACACCGACCGGGAAATTGAGCTGATCGAAGCCCTGGCCGCCAAGCTCAACACCCAGATGCTCCACTTCGTACCCCGCGACAACGTGGTGCAGCACGCCGAACTGCGCCGCATGACGGTAAACGAGTACGCCCCCAACAGCAACCAAGCGAAGGAGTATGCCCAACTAGCTGACAAGATCATCAACAACAAGAATCTCACCATCCCCACTCCCATTTCGATGGACGAGCTAGAGGAGTTGCTGATTGAATTCGGCATTCTCGATGGTGATGAAGAGTACCAGAAGGCTCTGGAGGCCGACAAGGCCCTGGCAAC
>NZ_DVEA01000418.1:0-2178 GCF_015295965.1 Thermoleptolyngbya sp. M55_K2018_002 | reverse complement strand
GATCGACTCAAGGCAATCAACGACCTAGAAAGTTTTAAGACACTGCATAGCCACGCTTGCAACATTCGACCGGAGTTGTCGCGTTTTTTGGAATTGGCGCTATCTTTGGCTAGTTAAGGGCTGCCCTAGTCGGGCTTGCTGAAATGCCTTTCACTCCCCTTCTATCCTGACTTATTCCATCTTGAACGACCTCGTTCCAAAATCAGAAGATTTGAATGATGGCTTAACGATTGGTCAGGAATTTAGAGGATCGCGCCCGACGGGCAAGGCATTCAAAATCCGTCGCCCAGTCTCGATAGACCCTGTTAATTCGCTCAGCGTCGAACGCCTCTATCACGCTTATGATCTCCTCTTCACCTCCTTCGCGTCGTCCGGCGGCGCTGCTGTCTACCCGAATCCAGTGTGCCCACGGAAATTGCCAGCACGACAATCCTGCGGATCAATCACTGTGTGAACACTGTAGGCGGCCGCTGACCTATCGCTATCTCTGGGTTGTTGGGCAGAGCAAGGGTGTGGCTAGATACGCAGCCCGCCGCTGCGCCCGACCTGCCCCAGCCCTGGCCCGAGGAGGCGCTGCCCTATTTCCACCTGTTTCCCCATCGGCTGCATGTGCCCGTGCTGTTTGGCTTTGGCTGGCACGGGGGGCAACGGCTAATGCTGCTGGAAAATGGGCCCATCGACGGGGCCGGAAAACTGCTTCCGGCGATCGCCCCCAGTTTTGCGGCTGCGTCTCCGACTCGTCAGGTCTACTGGCTGTGGCAAATCCTCGATCTGTGGGCCCCGCTGCGCGACTATGGCGTGGCGGCCAGTCTGCTGATGCCGGATAACTTGCGGGTGGAGGGGTGGCGGGTGCGCCTGCGGGAGTTGATTCCTGATCGGTTGCATCCAGGCGGCCAGCCGTCCCTAGCGGATCTGGCGGTCTGCTGGCTGGGCTGGCTGGGCGCGATGCCGCGTCAGGTGGCAGACCCCGTGCGATCGCTCTGTGAGCAAATGCAGCAGCCCATTGCCGACACGCCAGAGGGACTGCGGGCGATCGCCCTCCAGCTAAACGACCTGCTGCTGCAACAATCGACCCAGCTTTCGCTGAAGCTGGCGGTGGCTGGCGGCACAACGGCGGGCCCTCAGCGGGCCCACAACGAAGATGCCTGCTATCCGCCAGCCCAGCACTCGGCCGAAACCAGCCTCACCTGGCTCCAGAGTCCGCCCGATTTGCTCTCTGGGCTGGGCATTGTCTGCGACGGCATTGGCGGCCACGCGGGCGGCGAGGTGGCCAGCCAGATGGCCGTGCGATCGCTCGTGATGCAACTGCGGGCGCTGCTGTATGAAGTGGCAGAGGAAACCACCGTGCTGTCGCCGGACGTGGTGATGCAGCAGCTAGAGGCGATCGCCCGCGTGGTGAACAACCTCATCGCCAGCCAAAACGACAGCCAGCAGCGCCAGTCGCGCCAGCGCATGGGCACAACCCTCACCCTGGCCCTGCATCTGGCCCAGCGGATCAACGGTGGCACTGCCCAGGAGCTTTATCTGCTCAATGTGGGCGATAGCCGCGCCTACTGGATTACGCCGGAGCGCTGCCAGTTGCTCACGCTAGACGATGACCTAGCTGGGCGGGAGGTGCGCCTGTCTCGCGCCACCCATGCTGAAGCCCGCAAGCATCCCAACGCAGGCGCTCTGACGCAGGCATTGGGGATTCATGAGGGCGATCGCCTCTATCCCACGGTGCAGCGCTTCATGATTGACGAAGACGGCGTGCTGCTGCTGTGTACCGACGGCCTCAGCGACCACGGCTGGGTCGAAGCCCTGGGGCCAGAAGTGACGCAACTGCTGTTCAATGACCAGCTTACGCCGCAACAGGCCGTGCAAACCTGGCTGGAACACGCCAACCAGCGCAATGGGCATGACAATGCCTCGGTGGTGGTGATGCGCTGCCGCGTGACGGCGCAGGCTCCGAAACTGTTCGACCCGACGGGTTTCGACCCGACTGCGTTCGACCCGACGATGACGGAGCGGGCGATCGCCACCGCCATGCCCCAGCCCGCCCCGGATGCCGATGTAGAGCTATCTCAGGCTTCGCGGGTCCTGCTGTTTGACGACACCCTCGATGCGCCAACTCCGGCGAAACTGCGTCCTAAGGGCGATCGCTGGACCACGGTGCTGCTGCTGGGCATCACGCTGCTG